>NZ_LUUM01000047.1:0-1274 GCF_001644125.1 Methylosinus sp. R-45379 | reverse complement strand
GAGTTCGGAGTCATGGCGCTGACCACCTGGCGCCTCGCCGATCTATTCGCGAAGCACGCCTTTCTTTTGAACGGACTGGGCTGGGGCGGAATGCCTCGTCATACCGTCCAATCCGATTTCGACGCCGGCCGGCTGGTCGAGCTTGCGATCGAGGACATACCGTCCGGCGGGCTCGCCTTACCCATGTCCGTCGTCTATCGGGCGTCCGACCCGCCGGGACCGGCGGGCCGCTGGATGATCGAGCGTCTCGCGATGTGTCCAAAGCAGATGGGCGACGAGGACGTGATCGCCTGATTTTTGATTCGCGACTTGAAAAACCGATCTGCGGCGGCGGCCTTCTCATCCGGCTATAAGGCTGTGGTGCAAATTTCACGAATGGCATGAATTTGGGTTCGGGCGTTCTTTGGTTCAGGCGGCAAGCACCGAGGTCCAGATCTCCGGCGCTATCTTGCCGGCCGTGCGGCTGGCGTCGGCGACGAGGATTTGACGGCCCAGGGCATCAGCTCGTCGATGCGCGACTGCGGATGGCCATCGGTGATTGCCTCGAGCGTCGCCTTCATCCAGGCATAGGGATCGACGCTGTTCAACTTGCATGCCGCAAGAAGCGAAGCGAGACGTGTCCAGGAACGCCTACCTTCATCGGAGCCGGGATCATAGTGCTGGGTTTCTGACATTCGAAGCGGAGGTCAAATATCCGTTTCACCCGCTGGTTGGTCAGAGTGTCGTGGTCGTCGGAGACCTCGTGCATGACGGTGTTCGTTATTTCCTGATTCGTCAGGCCCATGGCGGCACCTATCAAATTCCCGAATGGATGTTCGCTCAGGAGGCTAGCGCTCTTGCGATCGTAGCCATTCCGCGGCTTCCCGTCGGCCAACTGATCCTCTTGCGCCGCTTCGCCGATCAGCTCATGGCTAATTTCCCGGGATCGAAGATTCCGGAGGGGTCGGCCATGAAAAGGTTGTCGCACACGCAACTGGACTTGTTCGTCATATCGGTCGAACCAGTGGCATTGACCGACGCGGAGCGGCAGATGGCGGGAGATGAGGAGGTCTATCTGAAAGTCTACGACAGCGTGTCCGAAGCGCGCGCTTCGATCGGCCGGTATCTGGCCGTCTACAACGAGGGGTGCCCCCATTCGTCGCTTGACGGGCATACGCCCGACGAGGCCGACTTCGACGAAAAGGAAACAGCGATGGCCGCACGAACGTCGCCGTCGATTTTGTCGCAGCTCTGGTCTGTCAATCGGCATCGAAAATTGGCTCTGACTCACTTCT
>NZ_LUUM01000046.1:0-81541 GCF_001644125.1 Methylosinus sp. R-45379 | reverse complement strand
GGGAGAAGGTGGCCCGGCAAAGCCGGGTCGGATGAGGGCGCCTCGCGATCCGTTTCGCAGGAGCTTTTTCCAATGCGATTGCATCTCGCTTTTCTCGCCGCCCTTGTCGCCTCCCCCGCCGCCGCCGAGACCGCGCCGCTCGAGCGCATTCTCTCCGCGACGCCGATCTATCTCTCCGATGGCGGCGGCCGTGATCTCGCCGTGCTCGTCGACAATCTCGACACTGGCGCCGATCTCTATGTCTATCTCGGGCTCGATCAGGACGCTCTGCGCGCCGGCGCCAAGCCTGCCTTCGTCAAGAAGAACGCCGCCTGGAATGGCGGCATGGCCGGCCAGCGGCCTTCGCTGGCGGTGAGCGACAAGGGCTCGCTGCTGATCAAATCCGAGAATGATTCGATCGGCCGCGACCGCTGGAGCGAGACTTTGACGGTGATCCGCCGCAATGGCGCGCTCATCGTCGCCGGCTTCACCTATGCGGCGCGCGACACGATCGACCCCAACGCCGGCGGGACCTGCGACCTCAATTTCCTCGCAGGCAAGGGAACGCGCAACGGCAAGAAGGTGGAGATAAAGGCGCAGACCATTTCCCTCGCCGATTGGTCGGAGGACAAGCTTCCGAAAGAGTGCAAATTCTAGAGCCGACCCCTATCGCCTCGCTCCATTTGCGAAGGCCGAGCGTGAAGGCCAAACATGCTCGTCGACGAGAAATACGTTGCTCCGAAAACGCCGGCCTCAGTCATCGCCGTGGGCGATGCTTTCGAAGCGCTGCTGATTCGGTCGATGCTCGAAAGCCTCGGCGCGGCTGTGCTCTTGCACCTCGTCGGGACGCCGGAAGATTTCCTGCTCACGCTCGAGCGGAAAGAACATGATCCGAAACTCGTCGTCATCTGCGGACACGGTGACGAAAACGGCTTGGTGTTCGGCGATTATGGCGATGGCGTAGACGTCGGCGCGCTCGTCGACGGCTCGCTGCCGGCGGCCGCCATCGCAAAGCGCGCTCGAATGCCGGGAGCGATCGTCGTCAGCACGGCCTGCCTGTCCGGCGATGCGGCTTTTGCGAAGGCCTTCCTCGAAGCGGGCGCCGCCGCCTATATCGCGCCAGCGGACTGTCCCGACGCCTCGGACGCCGCGCTCTTCGTTCACTATTTGCTTCATTCTCTGCTGAGGCGAGGCCTGTCCCCGGAACGGGCCTTCGACCGAGCGCGCCACGCCGATCCGGCCTTAGACATGTTCCGGCTGCACAAGCCCTGATCCGAGGCGGCTGAACCGCCGCCCGCTTCATTCACCCTCCCTCCGGAAAGCGGATGCGAATGTCATCCACCCTTGCTAAGGAAGGACCGCAAAAGAGGGACTAAAGGCGTGAACGAGGCGGCGAAAACCGATTTTTCGAGCGGCGACGCTCTCGGCGCGATATTGGCGTCGTTTCAGCGCGCGGGCTTTACCCGCTGCGAGCCGAAGATATTGCAGCCGGCCGGCGTTTTCCTCGACCGCTCGGGCGAGGATTTCCGCGGCCGTCTCTATCTGACCAGCGACGCCGCCGGCGACGACGTCTGCCTGCGGCCGGAATATACGATCCCCGTCTGCCTCGCCTATCTCGCTTCGGCCACGGCGGGCGCGCCGGCCTCCTTCGCCTATGGCGGCACTGTGTTCCGCTTCCCCGCCGAGGGCGAGACGGGCAGCGGCGAGCTGTTGCAGGCCGGGCTCGAGAGCTTCGGCCGCGACGATCGCGAGGCCGCCGACGCCGAGATTCTCGCCGCCGCTCTGGAGGCCGCCTCCTCGGCCGACGGCGGCGCGCTGCATGTGGAGACCGGCGACGCCGGCCTCGTCTCCACCTTTCTGGATCGGCTCGACCTGCCGCCCGCCTGGCGCCGGCGTCTCGAGACGGGACACGCCCGCGGCGAGTCGCTCTCTGAGATTTTCGCCCCGCCCGCCAATGGCAAGGAGCACGCCGGCGTGCTCGCCGCGCTCGAGAAGGTGGACGCCAAGGAGGCGCGCGCGCTCGTCGAGGATCTTCTGTCCATCGCTGGAATTTCGCCGGTCGGCGGCCGCAGCGCCGGGGAGATCGCCGAGCGCTTTCTGGATCAGGCCGCCCTCGCCGGCGGCGCCGGAGTGAGCGCCGAGACGCATGCACTGGTCGACGCCTTTTTTTCCGTGCAGGGGCAGATCGACGAGGCCTCCGCCGCGCTGCGCAAGCTCGCGAAGGACGTCTCGCTCGATCTGACCGCGGCGCTCGACTCGCTCGACACGCGCTCCGGCTTTCTCGCGGCGCGCGGCGTCGATCTCGATCGCGTGCGCTTCTCCGCGAGCTTCGCCCGGAGGCTCGATTATTACTCGGGCTTCGTCTTCGAGGCGCGGCGCGAGCCCGCCGGCCCGGCGCTCATCGGCGGCGGGCGCTACGACCGCCTGCTGAAGACGCTGGGCGCGAAACAGGACATCCCCGCTGTCGGCGCGGCCATATGGGTCGATCGGCTGACGGCGCGCAAAGGAAGCGCGGCATGACCGCAACGACGACCGACAGACTCATCGTCGCCGTTCCCTCCAAGGGCCGGCTGCAGGAGAACGCCAACGCCTTTTTCGCCCGCGCGGGCATAGAGGTGACACAGGGGCGCGGGGCGCGCGACTATCGCGGCCAGTTGGCCGGAGTGGAGGACGCCGAGGCGGCCTTTCTCTCCGCCTCCGAGATCACCTCGCGGCTCGCCAGCGGCGACGTCCATCTCGGCGTGACCGGCGAAGACCTCGTGCGCGAAACGATTCCCGATGCGGCGAGCAAGGTGGAGATTTTGGCGCCGCTCGGCTTCGGCAAGGCCAATGTGGTTGTCGCCGTTCCGCAGGCCTGGATCGACGTGCGGACCATGGCCGATCTCGCCGATGTCTCGGCCGGCTTTCGCGCGCGCCATGGCCGCGGGCTGCGCGTCGCCACCAAATATATTCACACGACGCGGCGTTTCTTCGCCAAGCACGCCATCGGCGATTATCGCATCGTCGAGAGCTCCGGCGCCACGGAAGGCGCGCCGGCGGCGGGCTCCGCCGATCTCATCGTGGACATCACCACCACGGGCGCGACGCTCGTCGCCAATGCGCTGAAGACTTTGGACGATGGCGTGATCCTGCGCTCGCAGGCCAATCTCGTCGCCTCGCTTTCCGCGCCCTGGACGCCGCGGGCGCGGGAGGCGGCCCGCATCATCCTCTCGCGCATAGCGGCCGAGGAGCAAGCGCGCACGACGCGCGAAATTCGCGCCCGTCTGACGCTGGACGAGGCGCTGCTCGCCGAGGCGGCGGAGAAATATTCCGTGGAGCTGCGCGAGCGCGGCGAAGGCGGCTTCGTCACCTTCTCCGCCCCGGCGGATGGCGCGCCGCAATTCGCCGATTGGCTGATCGCCAAAGGCGCGCGCACCGTGACCAGCGCGCGGCTCGATTATGTGTTCAGCGCGGAAAACGCGCTGTGGAGCCGGTTGCAAGGGCGGATTTGACGGGGTTTGGCCTGATACGTTTTCCCGCTGATCGCTTCGCATTACGATCGAGAACTCGCCCCGCGTCATTGCGAGCGAAGCGAAGCAATCCAGAGTTGCGGGGTGGCTACTGGATTGCTTCGTCGCTACGCTCCTCGCAATGACGCGAACCGATTATCCGGATTGTCATGAGGAGCCGGCGTCTCGAAGGGTCGTCGAAGCGCCGCCCGCTGGAGCATCCTTCGAGGCTTTTTGCGTTCCGCAAAAAGCGCCTCAGGATGAGGGGACTGAATTTCGGGCTTTTCCCATTTTGAGAATTCGCCGATGATCGGCGTCGTCCCCGGCGCTGGCGGAGTGGCGCGACGCGCCGGGGACCCAAAGCCGAACTCGTTACACTGCGGCTTCGGACGCCCGCCGGCTTCGACGCGCCGGCGGATGTGCGAGGACTGTCAATGCGTGTGGCGCAATAGCAGCAGCAACGCGATCGGATTGGTCGTCACATAGCGCAAGAACAGCCGGCGCGGCTCGAGCCGAAGACGGAAGGCCCATTCGAGCCCCGCCTTCTGCATCCACATCGGGGCGCGCTTCTTGGCGCCGGCCACGAAATCGAACAGGCCCCCAGATGTCTTGATCACTTTGACGTTTCGAAGGCGATCGCTCCATTTTCGCACGAATTCCTGCTCGCGCGGCACGCCCAGCGCCAGCCAGACGATATCGGGCGCCAGCTCGTCGATCTCGTCGATCTTGCGCTCCAGCTCCTCGCCGGTGAGATAGCCATGCGAGCGGCCGACGATGCGCAGGCCTGGAAAGCGGCGCATTGTGACCTCATAGGTCGCGCGATTGATCTCTTCCGTCGCGCCATAGAGGTAGAAGGTGACGCCCTCCCGCGCGGCCATTTCGGCGACGAGCGGATAGAGATCGGTGGTGGCGACGCGCTCCGGCAACGCCCGCGCGCCCAGCAGGCGCGAGGCGAAGACGAACGGTTGGCCGTCGGCGCTGATGAGATCGGCCTCGTCGACGAGCTCGGCGAATTCGCGGCTGGCGCGGCGACGCGCCAGCACCTCGCCATTGACGGAGGTGAGATAGAGCGGCCCATTCTCCCGCGCGGGGCGGAGAGCCGCCTCGATCATCAGCCGCGCGGTCGCCGCGAGATCGAGCCGAGCGACGCGAACGCCGCCAACAGTGACCTCCTCGATGTCCCGGAACGCCGGTTTACGCTGGAACGCCATGAATACGCTACCCTTTTTTCGCCTGCCGTCCCGTTTCGAAACGTGGTCGGCAATGTCGAAGGGTAGGCTGAGAGATACGTGCCAGACAGAATCGGGGCTGTTCTGTGCGGATTCGAAACGGGATGACGGACGGAGCTTCGGTCCTGTCCGCTCAAAGCGGCCGGCGGGCCGGCGAGGGATCGCTGTCCAGCCGCGCGAAGAGCAGATGGTCGCGCCATTGGCCGTTGATGTTGAGATAGGCCCGCGCGAAGCCCTCCTGATGGAAGCCATTGCGCTCCAGCAGCCGAATGGAGGCGGCATTGGACGGCAGGCATGCGGCCTCGACGCGATGCAAGCGCTGGCGGCTGAAGGCGTAGTCCAGCGCCGCACGCACGGCGCGGGACATATAGCCCTTGCCGGCATAGGGCTCGCCCATCCAATAGCCGAGCGTCGCCGCCTGGGACACGCCGCGCCGCACATGGCCGAGCGTCAGGCCGCCGACGAGAACATCGTCCGCCTCGCGGAAGACGAAGAAGGAATAGGCCTCGTCGCGCGCCATCTCCTCGGCGTGGCGGCGCACGCGATAGCGAAAGCTCCCGCGGGTGAGATCATCGGAGGGCCAGGTCGGCTCCCAGGGCGTCAGAAAGGCGCGGCTGCGCTCTCGCAGCGACGCCCAGGCGACGAAATCCCGCATCTCCGAGCTGCGCAGATAGACGCCCTCCCCGCGCAGCGGCAGATCACGATAGGCGGGAACGAGGCCGAAGAGCGCCATGGCAACCCTCTCAGACCGTGGCGCGCGCCGCGCGGGCGCGCTCGGAAATGAAGGCCGCGACCTTGCCGGAATCATTGTCGAGCACGGTGAAACGCTCGCGCGCGCCCTGAATATGCGCGAGATGCTCGGGCAGCAGCGGGCGCTTGCCGATGGCGCGCTCCACCGCATCCGGGAATTTCGCCGGATGGGCGGTGGCGAGCGAGACGATCGGCGTCGCGGGATCGATCGTGAGGCGTTTTCTCGCCGCATGAACGCCGGTGGCGGCGTGCGGATCGAGAATATAGCCGGTCTCGCGATAGGTGCGGGCGATCTCTTCCGTCGTGTCGGCCTCATAGGCCGCGCTGGCCTCGAATTCCGCGCGGATCGCTTCGAGCGGCGCGGGAGCGACGGTAAAGCCCTTGGATTGATCCAGCGCGCCCATCAGCCCGCGAATCTGCACGGCGTCGCGACCATAGACGTCGAACAGCAGACGCTCGAAATTGGACGAGATCTGAATATCCATCGATGGCGATTGCGTCGGCGTCACGCCGCGCAGCTCATAGCGCCCGCTCGCCAGCGTGCGCGCGAGAATATCGTTGGAATTGGTGCCGATGACGAGCTTGCCGACCGGCAAGCCCATGCGCTTGGCCACATAGCCCGCCAGCACATCGCCGAAATTGCCAGTAGGCACCGCGAAGCTCACCTCGCGATGCGGCGCGCCGAGCGCGACGGCGCTCGTGAAATAATAGGCCGTCTGCGCGACGACGCGCGCCCAATTGATGGAATTGACGCCGGCGAGCCCGACGCTCTCGCGGAAGCGCGCGTCGCGGAACAACGATTTCAGAATCGATTGCGCATCGTCGAAGGAGCCGCGCAGCGCAATGGTGTGGATGTTGGCGGCCTCGACCGTCGTCATCTGCCGGCGCTGCACATCCGAGACCCGCTCATGCGGATAGAGGATGAAGACATCGACCCGATCGAGCCCCGCAAAGGCCTCGATCGCCGCCGCGCCGGTGTCGCCCGATGTGGCGCCGACGATTGTCGCGCGCAGATCGCGGCGGGCGAGGACGGCGTCCATCATGCGCCCGAGCAATTGCATGGCGACGTCCTTGAACGCCAGCGTCGGGCCATGGAACAGCTCGAGGACGAAGAGATTATCGGCGATCTGCGTCAGCGGCGCGATGGCGCTGTGACGGAAGCTCGAATAGGCGCTCTGCGTCAGCGTGCGCAGCGCCTCGCCGTCGAAAGCCTCGCCGAGGAAAGGCGCGATGATGCGCGCGCTGGCTTCCGGATAGGGAAGGCCGGCGAGAGCAGCGATATCGCCGCGCGCCATCGCCGGATAGGAGACGGGCGCATAGAGCCCGCCGTCGGAGGCGAGGCCGGCGAGGAGAACGTCTTCGAAGGCGAGCTCTGGAGCTTCGCCGCGTGTGGAAATGTAGCGCACGGCGTCTCTTCTAACCCGCGAAGGCGGCGCCGGCAAAGTCCGAAGGCGCCGAAATCGTCGTGAGATTCGGCGCCGCTCGAGAATGAGCGGCCGCGTCAGCGCTGCTTCAGCCGGCCCGTCGCGTAGAAGGCGAAGCCTCCGGCGACCGCCGCGGACAGCGAGAACCAGGTGATGGCGTAGGAGAGATGATTATTGGAAAGCTCGATATTGTGATCATAGACGCGCGGCAGGCCGGGCGTCGGCGCCGCGGGATCGAGCTCCAGCAGAAAGGGCGAGGCGTCGGCGATCTGCAGATATGCGGCGAGCGCGCGCGCGTCGCCGGTGTAGAACAGCCCCTCCTGCGGCGAATCGGCCGGCGTGAAGAGATTGCGCGCCTGCGGGCCGCGCAGCAGGCCGGTGAGCGTGACGGGACCGGAGGGCTCGCGCTTGCGCGTCTCGTCGCCGCGCTGCGATAGCGGCAGAAAGCCGCGATCGACCAGGATCGCGCCGCCTTCGTCGAGCAGCAGAGGCGCGATCACCCGATAGCCCGGCTCCACCCCCGCGCCGGAGGGCGGCGGCGAGAAGATCAACGCCTCGCGCGAAAGATCGAAATGGCCGGACGCTCGGACATGGGTGAAATCATAGTCCTGCGGCGCGAGAGCATCCCATTGCGCGCGAGGCGGCGGCGCGACGGGCGCGGCCGTCGCGCGCGTCTCGACGCGCTCGATCAGCGCCTCTTTCCAGGCGAGGCGACGCAGCTGCCACACGCCGAGCCCGGCGAGCAGCGCCGCCATGACGAGCGAAAAGATCGCCGGCCCGAGAAGGGCGCGCGCTTCAGCTCTCATCGGCGCGCTGCCCCTCCTCCGCCTTGTTGAAATATTGCAGCGCGATCAAGAGGCTCTTGGCCGGCCGCAGCAGGCCGGCGCAGACGATGACCGTCAGCGGCAGGAAGATCAGCCCATGCACCCAATAGGGCGGCGAATAGGCGACCTCGACATAGAGCGCCGCGCCGACGACGATGAAGCCGGCGATGGTCATCACGAAGACGGCCGGCCCGTCGCCCGAATCGGCGAAGGCGAGATCGAGACCGCAGACCTCGCAGCTCGGCGCGAGCGTGAGGAAGCCGCGAAACAAATGTCCTTTGCCGCAACGCGGGCAGCGGCCGAGCAGGCCGGCGACATAAGGATTGACGGTGGAGTGTTCGTCCGCGGCCATGATTTTCCTATCCCTTTTGCGAGGGCGAGAGATCGACGAAACGAAAAAAGCGCCGACGACCCCGCCGGCGCTTCTCTCGAGGAAGCCGAGATGGGCTCGTCCTGGTCACTCCATATGGCCGCCCCAGTTGCCCCACACATAGATGGAGGCGAACAGGAACAGCCAAACGACGTCGACGAAATGCCAATACCACGCGGCGAACTCGAAGCCGAGATGCTGATCCGGCTTGAACTGGCCGGCGAGCGTGCGCGCGAGGCAGACGATGAGGAAGATGGAGCCGACGATCACATGGAAGCCGTGAAAGCCGGTCGCCATGAAAAAGCTCGCGCCATAGATCGAGCCTTTGAAGGCGAAGGGCGCATGGGCGTATTCATAGGCCTGGACGCAGGTGAAGATCAGGCCGAGCGCGATCGTGGCGATGAGGCCCTTCTTCAGCGCGTCGCGATTGTTGTGCAGCAGGCCGTGATGCGCATAGGTGAGCGTCGCGCCGGAGGTGAGCAGGATCACCGTGTTCAGCAGCGGCAGATGCCAGGGATTGAGCACCTCGATCCCATGCGGCGGCCACACGCCCTGGAACAGCTCGGTGCGGGCGAACTGCTGCGGATCGGCCGGGAAGATCGCCGAGTTGAAGAAGGCCCAGAACCAGGCGACGAAGAACATCACCTCGGAGAGGATGAAGAGGATCACGCCATAGCGGTGATGCAGCTGCACGACCGCGGTGTGATGGCCCTCATGTTCGGCCTCGCGGATGATGTCGCTCCACCAGGACCACATGGTGAAGAGAATGCCGGCGAATCCGACGCTGAACAGCAGCGGGCCGCCGATCTTCACGCCCAGCAGCGGCAGGCCCTTCATCCAATAGATGGCGCCGATCGCGGTGAACAGCGCGGCGAGCGAGCCGACGAGCGGCCACGGGCTCGGATCGACGAGATGATAATCGTGATTTGGTTTCGCGTGTCCGTCCGACATATCAGTATCCTCGAGATTTCGCCGGCCGGGCCGGTCTCGTTCACAGGGCTCCATTCGCTCGAGTGGTTCGCCCCGCCGCGGACGCCCCCCGTCGCATTCTTTTTACGTCACGTCTTCGGCTTTACGCCGCTCGCCGCCTCCTTGGGCTTTGCTTCCTTGGGCTTTTTGGAGGCGAAGAAGGAATAGGAGAGCGTGATTTCCTCGACGTGGCGCATCGTCTCATCGGCTTCGAGCGCCGGATCGAGGAAGAACACCACCGGCCATTCGGCGCTCTCATGCGGCGCGAGCTTCTGCTCCGAGAAGCAGAAACAGGCCAGCTTGTCGAAATAGGCGCCGGCCTGATCCGGGCTGACATTGTATGCAGCGACGCCGCTCGTCTCCTGGTCGGAGAGATTGACGACCTTGTAATAGATTGTCGCGGTCTCGCCGGTGCGCACCACGATGCGAGGCGTCTCCGGCTCGAAGCGCCAGGGCAGATCGCGCGCGACATTGGCGTCGAAGCGCACGCCGATGCTGCGCTCGCCGGGCTTGGCCGGCGCGAGCTTGGCGACCTGCGTCGTGCCGCCGAAGCCGGTGGCCGAGCAGAAGGCGCGATAGAGCGGGACCGAGGCGAAGGACAGAATCAGCATGGCCACGGAACCGCCGATCAGCAGCAAGGCGCCCCTGCCGGCGTGGCCTCTCTCTTTATGATCCGCGCCCATCACGACCTCACCCGGCCCGCGGCACGACGTTGCCGCCGAGCTTCACTATGGTGACGAAATAGAAGAGCGCCACGAACAGGGCGACGGCGACGCCGATCGCTATGTTGCGGGCGCGGCGGCTCTTCGCCTGTTCCGGCGTGAGGACCACGCCCTCGCGCGGCTCGGATGTGTCTTCGGGTCGGCCGATCGTCATGGGTTGCTCCGCTCAAGCGAGCCAGGACGAGAGGGCGAGAAGCCTCTCGATCACCAGAACCATGAACAATAGGGACAAATAGACGATGGAGAAGAAGAAGAGGCGCATCGCCGCGCGGCGCGCCTTCTCGCCCTCGCGGCGCAGATAGACCTCGATGGCGCAGCCGAACAGCGCCGCGCCGAGCAGCAGCGAGACGACGCCATAAACCGGCGAGGCGAAGCCGAGCAGATAGGGCGCGACGCCGATGGGCGCGAGCACGATGGAATAGACGAGGATCTCAAGGCGGGTGCGCGTCTCGCCATGCACATTGGGCAGCATGGGAATGCCGGCGGCGCCATATTCCTCGCGCTTGACCAGGGCAAGCGCCCAGAAATGCGGCGGCGTCCACATGAAGATGATGCCGAAGAGAATGACGCTGGAAAGATCGACGGCGCCGGTCGCAGCGGCGAAGCCGACGACGGGCGGCAGCGCGCCGGCCGCGCCGCCGATGACGATGTTCATCGGCGTCGAGCGCTTCAGCCACATCGTATAGACGACGACATAGAAGAAGATGGTGAAGGCGAGCAGGCCGGCGGCCAGCCAATTGGCGACCAGGCCGAGCGTGAACACCGCCATTATGGAGAGGAAGAGGCCGAAGGCGAGCGCCTCCTCGCGGCCGAGACGGCCAGCGGGAATGGGCCGGCGGCGCGTGCGCGTCATCAGCCGGTCGATATCGGCGTCGTACCACATGTTGAGAGCGCCGGACGCGCCCGCGCCGACGGCGATGGCCAGCAGCGAGGCGAAGGCGATGAAAGGATGCGGAGCAGTCGGCGCCAGCAGAATGCCGGCGAGCGCCGTGAACACGACGAGCGACATCACGCGCGGCTTCAGCAGAGCGAAATAATCGCCCGGCGCGGCGACGGGCGCGCGCGGGGCCGAAGCTTCGTCGAGGATGAAGGAGGCGTCGCTCATGCTCTCACTCTTTTATTGGCGATCGTTCTCGTTCTCGATCTTTCGACGATCGTCTTGCACAGATCGTTCCGAAGGTCTCGCGGGGCTCTCGTCCCGGGAGAAGAGCCGGATCGCTCCGGCCGCGACAGCTTGCGCCGCGGCCGGAGGAATTGCCTCAGTGGTGGCCCGAGCCGGTGATGCGCGGCAGGGTCTCGAACTGATGGAAGGGCGGCGGCGAGGGCAGCGTCCACTCGAGCGTCGTCGCGCCCACGCCCCAGGGATTATTGCCCGCCTCACGCTTGCGCAGGAAGGCCTCCGCGACCGTGTAGAAGAAGAGCAGGACGCTGACCGCGGCGATGGCGGCGCCGACCGACGACCAATAGTTCCACAGCGCGAACGCGTCCGGATAGTCGATATAGCGGCGCGGCATGCCGGCGAGGCCGAGGAAGTGCTGCGGGAAGAAGACGAGATTGATGCCGACGAAGAGCAGCAGGAAATGCGCCTTCGACAGAGTCTCGTTGTACATGTAGCCCGTCATCTTCGGGAACCAGTAGTAGAAGCCCGCGAAGACTCCGAACACCGCGCCGAGCGACATGGTGTAGTGGAAGTGGGCGACGACGTAATAGGTCTCGTGCAGCTGACGGTCGGCGGAAGCGTTGGCCAGCACGACGCCGGTGACGCCGCCGAGCGTGAACACGAAGATGAAGCCGATCGCCCACCACATGGGCGCGCGGAAGGAGATCGAGCCGCCCCACATGGTCGCGATCCAAGAGAAGATCTTGATGCCGGTCGGCACCGCGATGACCATTGTGGCGAAGACGAAATAGCGCTGCGCGTTGAGCGACAGGCCGACCGTATACATGTGGTGCGCCCACACGATGCAGCCGAGGAAGCCGATCGACACCATGGCGTAGGCCATACCGAGATAGCCGAACACGGGCTTGCGCGAGAAGGTGGAGACGATGTGGCTGATGATGCCGAAGGCCGGCAGGATCAGAACATAGACTTCCGGATGGCCGAAGAACCAGAACAGATGCTGGAACAGGATCGGATCGCCGCCGCCCGCCGGATCATAGAAGGTGGTGCCGAAGTTGCGGTCCGTCAGCAGCATGGTGATGGCGCCGGCGAGCACGGGCAGGGTCAGCACCAGCAGGAAGGCCGTCACCAGCATGCCCCAGGCGAACAGCGGCATCTTGTGCAGCGTCATGCCCGGCGCGCGCATGTTGAAAATGGTGGTGATGAAGTTGATCGAGCCGAGGATCGACGAGGCGCCGGCCAGATGCAGCGACAGGATCACATAATCCATCGCCGGCCCGGGGTGGCCCGTGTTGGACGACAGAGGCGGATAGAACACCCAGCCGCCGCCGAAGCCGAGCGAGCCCGGAGCGCCCTCCGCGAAGGTCGACAGCACCACCAGCACCAGCGCCACGGCGAGCAGCCAGAAGGAGATGTTGTTGAGACGCGGGAAGGCCATGTCCGGCGCGCCGATCATGATCGGCACGAACCAATTGGCGAAGCCGCCCATCAGCGCCGGCATGACGAAGAAGAAGATCATCAGCACGCCATGGGCGGTGATGAACACATTGTAGAGATTCTTGGCCGCGTCGAGATTGGTCGGGTCGGTCCCGTGCAGCAGCGCGGAAATGCCCGGGAACACCGAGATGCCAGGATGCGCGAGCTCGGCGCGAATGGCCATGGACATCAGGAAGCCGATGAGGCCGCCGACGACGGCAAGGATCAAATAGAGCGTGCCGATGTCTTTATGGTTGGTCGAGAAGAGAAAGCGGCGCAGGCCGGTGGGATGGTCGTGGTGGGCCCCCGCCTCGGTCGAGATGGCGTCCATGGTCGTGATCCTCGAAGAATGCTTGGCTTTTGTTCGGTTGGGCGATGCGAGAAGGTCAGCGCGCGGCGCTCTCGTCGGCGACGCGCATGCGCCCGACGTCGGCCTGGGCGAACTTCTTCTTCGCCTCGACCAGCCATTCGGCGTATTTCTCCTTGGAGACGACGCGGATGGCGGCCGGCATGAACGCATGATCCTTGCCGCAGATCTTCGAGCACTGGCCGTAGAAAATGCCTTCCTTCTCGGCCTTGAACCACGTCTCGTTCAGGCGGCCGGGCACTGCGTCGATGCGGACGGTGAAGGCCGGAATCGTGTAGGAGTGGATCACGTCGGAGGCGATCACCTGCAGCTTGACGACCTCGCCGACCGGCACCACCGCCTCATTGTCGACCGAGAGCAGGCGGACATCGCCATTCTCGGGCTTCAGCTCGGCGTCGGACTTCAGGAACTGGTCGAAGGAGAAGCCGCCGCCCTGATCCTCGGGATAGGCGTAGGACCAGTACCATTGATTGCCAGTGACCTTGATCGTCACCTTCGGCTCGGGAATCTCGACCTGATGCGCCAGCAGGCGGAAGGAGGGGATGGCGATGAACACCAGGATCAGCACCGGAACCAGCGTCCAGGCGACCTCGAGGCCGGTGTGATGGGTGAGCTTGGAGGGAACCGGATTGGCGTTCTCGTTGAAGCGCCAGCAGACGTAAATGAGAAGGCCGAGAACGAAGAGACCGATGAAGCTGATAATGGGCAGCAGAATGACATTGTAGAAAAACTGCGTCTCGGCGCCCACTTCCGTCACCGTCGTCGGAAGACCGAGACCTCCCGGCGAGGGCTGGCCGATCACCTCGGCGGATGCGACGCCCGCGAGCAGGAGCAGGGAGGATACGGCGCCGGCCATCAAGGCCGCGCGGCGGAGTGTGGGTCGTCTGCCGATGAGCATGAAGATCGCCTCTCGGACCTCAGGAACAAGGTCGTTATGATTTTGTTATCCGGTAGCTATAGATCGGCCCGAACCCGCCACAAATCCGGCCCGTCAGGTATTCCCACGCGGGTTCAACCACAAACAGCGGCGCCGCGCAATCGCTGCGGCGCCACAGTGTGCCTGACAAAAAGTCGCGCCACCTGCCTCTGCGCAAAATTGCGGCGTCGGCGCCCCACCGCTTGACAGCGGGCGGCCATTTGCTACGCAGGACCGGACCTTCGAGGTTTTTCGTAACGCCCCGTTTTGGCCCGGTTTCGATCCTAAGGGCCATAGGAATCCGCATCGAAGAAAAGATGGAGCGAAAATGAGGCCGCACGCCGCCGTTCTCCGGCTCGCGAGGTTGCGACATGTGGTCGCGGGGCTGTTTTTCGCAGTCGCAGCATGGTCTGCGACCTCGCCCGCCGCGGCGCAGGGGGCTGTCAAATCGAAATATGGCGATTGGGAGATTCGCTGCGAGACGCCGGCCGGCGCGGCTGCCGAGCAATGCGCTCTGATTCAGAGCGTCGCCGCGGAGGACAAGGCCAATGTCAATCTCGTCGTCGTGGTGCTGAAGACCAGCGACGGCAAGAGCCGGCTGCTGCGCGTCATCGCGCCGCTGAATGTCTTGCTGATCAAGGGCCTCGGCCTCACCATCGACAAGACGCGCATCGGCGACACCGGCTTCGTGCGCTGCCTGCCGTCGGGCTGCGTCGCCGATGTGGTGATGGACGATGCGCTCGTCGACCAGCTCAAGAACGGCAAGACGGCCACTTTCGTCATCTATCTGACGCCGGACGAGGGCGTCGGCCTGCCCTTGTCGCTCGCCGGCTTCAAGGAGGGATTCGCCAAATTGCCGTGATGGCGGTAATGGCGTTTCTCATGCGCCGCCGAGTGGCGGGCTGAAGAATGAGAGGGCCGATGGACACGAGACCGATGATGCGGCGCTTTTTTGCGATTCTCTCGATTTCCGGCGTGGCGACGGGGCTCGCGGCGAGCGGCGCCCGCGCCTTCGACCTGCCCAATCCCCTCTCGGTCTTCGACGGCGGCGAGAAAGAGCCGCAAAAATCCGATCGGCCCGTGCAGGCCGCTCCCGGCGCGGCGGTGGACTGCCCGGAAATTCTCGTCGACACCGGCGCGGCGACGCTGCGCGTTCCGCCGGGCGCGGATAATTCCTCGGTGCGCTATCAGCTCTCGCTGTCGCATCTCGCGCGCGAATGCACCGTGTCGGGCGATCAGATTCTCATAAAGGTTGGCGTGGAGGGCGCGGCCGTGCTCGGCCCGAGCGGACAGCCCGGCTCTTTCTCCGGCGCGCTGAAGATCGCCGCGCGGCGGCAGAAGGACGAATCGATCCTCGCCTCCAAGACCTATCACGTGTCGGCGAGCGTTCCCGCCGGCGCCGCGCGCGGCGAGTTCCGCGTGATCTCGGAGCCTTTGGCGGTCCCCTATCTCGGCTCGCAGGCGGCAGATGATTACGAGATTCTCGTCGGCTTCGAAGGCGGCGCGGCCGACAAATCGGCCCCGGCGCAAAAGCGCCGCAAGCGCCACGCCCGCACTACAGAAGCTTCCCCGGATTGAGGATTCCCTTCGGGTCGAGCGCGGATTTGATCGCGCGCATCAGCTCGAGCGCCACCGGGTCCTTCACTCTGCGCAGCAGATCGCGCTTCAGCACGCCGACGCCATGCTCGGCGGAGATCGAGCCCGCATATTTCGTCACCAGCCCGTGGACGATCTCATTGATCTCCTCGCGGCGGGCGAGGAAGGCGGCGCGATCGGCGCCCTCGGGCTGCGAGATATTATAGTGGATATTGCCGTCGCCCATATGGCCGAAGGGCGTTGGCCGCGCGCCCGGCGCATGGGCGATGACGCGCGCGCTCGCCTCCTCGAGAAAGGCCGGAATCGATTCGAGCGGCACGGAGACATCGTGCTTGATCGAAGCGCCCTCGGGCTTTTGCGCCTCCGGCAGAGTCTCGCGCAGCTTCCATAGGCCGGCGCGCTGCTCCAGCGTCGCGGCGAGGGCGGCGTCCTCGGCTATGCCCTGCTCCATCGCCTCGCCGAGCAATTCGGTCAGCAGCTCCTCGACGCCGCTCTCGGCGGGCGAGGCCAGCTCCATCAGCACATACCAGCCATGCGCGCCGGCGAGCGGATCGCGAACCCCGGCGATATGGCGCGTCGTGAAGTCGACGCCGATGCGCGGAATCAGCTCGAAGGCGACCAGCGCCGAGCCGGCGCGCGCTTTAGCGAGCGTCAGCAAGCTCAGCGCCGCGTGCGGATCGGCAAGGCCGACGAAAGCGGTGGCGCGCGAGCGCGGCAGGGGAAACAGCTTCAACGTCGCGGCGGTGATGATTCCGAGCGTGCCCTCCGAGCCGATGAACAAATGGGCGAGGTCATAGCCGGTATTGTCCTTGCGCAGCTTGGAGAGACCGGACAGCAGCCGCCCATCGGCGAGCGCCACCTCGAGCCCGAGCGCGAGATCGCGCGTCGCGCCATAGGCGATCACATGCACGCCGCCGGCGTTGGTGGCGAGATTGCCGCCGATGGTGCAGCTGCCTTCGGCGCCGAGCGAGAGCGGGAAATAGCGGCCGGCGGCTTCCGCTGCGGCCTGGACATTGGCGAGAATGACGCCGGCTTCGACCGTCATCGTGTCGGAAGCGGGATCGACCTCGCGAATCTTGTCGAGCTTTTGCAGCGACAGCACGATTTGCGCGCCGCTGTCGTCGGGCGTCTGGCCGCCGACGAGGCCTGTATTGCCGCCCTGCGGAACGACGCCGACGCCGGCCTCATTGCAGAGGGCGAGAACGGAAGCGACCTCGCGGGCGCTTCGCGGCTTGACGATGCAAGGAGCGCGGCCGAAAAACGCGTCACGCGGCTCACGGAGATAGGCGGCCATATCGCCGGGATCGACGATGACGCCGCCACGTCCCACGATCGCGCTCAGGCGATCGAGCAGCCCCGTGTCATCGCGTCCTTTTTCGACGGCGGTCAGCGAAGATTGCCTCGATTGTGGGAGACCCTTCGAAGAAGGTCACCAGTGGCGACGACGACGATGCGCTTCATCGGTGCGGCGGACCCGCACATAAGCGGCGGCGGCGACAGGAAGTCCGCCGAGGACGATACTGCACAATGTTGCGGCGAGAAGCGCATTCATGTGACCATCTCCTTCCAGATTCGAGCCTAGCCTCCCGAGGAGCCGGCTCCCCACGCTGGACATGGACGCAAATCCTATGCCCAACTCGACAGGGCTGGCAAGACAAAATTCCCCGCCCAGCCCCGAAACACTTTCTGAAAACCGTCCGTTGTCACATGAAATGCATCGACGGAATGTAGGATTTGCGGGGCCATTCCGCCATAGGTGGGCGCACGAAAAATTGCGCGCCGCCGACGCTCGCGTCAGCGCGACAATAGCCGCCGGCGCGGCGTGGTCTCGGACGCCCGCTCGAAGAGAGCGACGAGCTCGAGATGCGGCGAATGCCGAAATTGGTCGATCGGCGTGATGAATTTTGCGGCATATCCGCCTTTGCTCAAAACCGCGGCATCACGGGCGAAGCTCTGCGGATCGCAGGAGACGGCGACGATGCGGCGCACGGCGGAGGCGGCCAGCGCCTCGGCCTGGGCCAGCGCGCCGGCGCGCGGCGGATCGAAGACGACCGCGTCGAAGCGGCTCAGCTCCTGAGGGTCGAGCGGACGGCGGAAGAGATCGCGCGCCTGCGACGAGATCGGCCGCAGCCCCCTCGCCGTGCGGGCGGCGCGGTCCAGCGCCTCCACCGCGGCCACATCCGAATCGATCGCCGTCACTTGCGCCTGCGCCGCGAGCCGCAGCGCGAAAGCGCCGACGCCGCAGAAGAGATCGGCCACGCGCTTGGCCTTCTCGCCGACGCCCTGCGCGACGAGGCGGGCGATGGCGGCCTCGCCCTCGGCCGTCGCTTGCAGAAAGGCGCCGGGCGGCGGGAAGACTTGCGTCTTGCCGATCATCACCCCGGGCGGGAGGCGCAACGTCACCAGCCGCCCATGATTGGCGAGGCGCGCGAGATCGAGGGTCTCGGCGAGCTCCAGCAGCGCCAGAGTCTCGCGCTCCTCCAGCTCGCCGGCGCCGCGAATGTCGATATCCAGCCCGCCGGTCGCCGCGGTCACGGCGAGGTCGAGCGGCTTGCCGCGACTGGCGAGCGCCTGCGCCAGAGCGCGCGCCGCGGCGGGGGCGCCGGCGAGGCGCGGCTCGAGCAAGGGGCAGGCGTCGATCTCGACGAGATCATGCGAGCGCGCGCGCATGAAGCCGACGCGCGCCGCGCCCTTCTCATAACGCGCATGGAAGGTCACACGCCGACGGCCGGCGCCATGGGCGTCGATCAGCGGCTCGACCGGCCAGTCGAGTCCGGCGTTGCGCAGCGCCGTCTCGGCGAGGCTGCGCTTCCATTGCGCATAGGCGGGCGCGGCCAAGGTCTGCACGGCGCAGCCGCCACATACGCCGTAATGCGGGCAGAAGTCCTCGATGCGATCCGGCGAGGGCTCGAGAATATCCACGACACGGGCGCGCTCGCCCTCCACCTCGGCGAGAACCGTCTCGCCAGGCAGAGCGAATGCCGCGAAGACCAGCCCCTCCTCCGTGCGGGCGACGCCCTCGCCCTTATGGCCGAGACGTTCGATGACCAATCTTTGCAACATCAGGCCCGCCGCGCATGGAGGAGAAATTCGCGATTGCCGTCGCCGCCCTCGATCGGCGAGGCGATGACGCCGAGCACATGCCAGGCCAAAGCCTCGACCTCCGTGGTAATACGCGCGCAGACCTCGGCGTGGATCGCCTCGTCGCGCACGACGCCCTTCTTGCCCGCCTTGCGGCCGGCCTCGAATTGCGGCTTGACCAGAGCCAGGAGGCTCGCGCCCTCGGCCGCGAGCGGCAGCACCGGCGGCAGCACCAACGCCAGCGAGATGAAGCTGGCGTCGATCACGATCAGCGACGGCGGCTCGGCCAGATGCTCCCGCGTCAGAGCGCGCGCGTCCAGCCCTTCCAGCGAGGCGACGCGCGCATCGCGCCGTAGCCGCTCGTGCAATTGGTCGTGGCCGACGTCCACCGCCACGACATGGCGCGCCCCGGCGCGCAGCAGCGCGTCGGTGAAGCCGCCGGTCGAGGCGCCGACATCGAGGCAATAGCGGTCCCGCGCATCGACGGCGAAAGCCTCCAGCGCATGGGCGAGCTTGACGCCGCCGCGCGAAACGTAAGGATGCGGGGCCTGAGCGACGATCTCCGCGCCGGGCGCGACGAGCTGCGACGGCTTGGCGATTCTGCGGCCGTCCGCCTCGACGAGGCCGGCGAGAATCGCCTCGCGCGCCTTGGCCCGGCTCTCGAAAAAGCCGCGCTCGCACAAAGCCACATCGGCGCGGAGCGGCCCCTGCGCGCTCACCATCTCAGCAATCGCGCGCCGAGCGCCGCTCCGGCAAGAGTGACGAGGGCGATGGCCAGCGAATACCAGACGGCGACGAAGAGCGGGCTGTCATCCGTGCAATGGGTGGCGTAGAAGCTCGCCGCCAGCGCGCCGGCGACGAGGCCGGCGACCGCCCCGGCGACCGCCGGCCGGCTGGGCGCGCCGCGCCGCAGCGCCAGCATGAGTATGGCGAGCGGCCCCGTCGCGATCAGCGGAATGAACAGGACGCAGGCGCGGGCGTTGTGGCCGACGAGCCGCGCGCCCCAGCTATCCGCCGGCGCGGCGATGAGCTCGAGGCCGACCGCCAGGAGAAGCGCGAGCAGCGCGAGCAAAGGCGCGAAACGCCAATAGCCGGGCTCCGCGCCCGGCGTGGCGAGCCGGCGCAGCAGGCCGGCTCCGGCGCCGAGCAGGCTGAGCGTCACCGCGAATTTGGCGAGAAAGCGCAGCGTGTGCATGGCCTCGCCGAGATCGGCCCGCACGCCGATGAAGCCGAGGAGCGCGGCCCCGGCGACGATGGCGGCGGCGACGAGCGCGCCCACGAAAATCTGCGCGAAGCGAAAGCGCGAGGGCGCATGGTCCGCGACGAGCGCGCCGATCAGCTCTTCCGTTCTCATTTCTCGCCCCTCCGATAGAGCGCGGCCAGAGCCTTGATCGCGCGATGCAGAGCGACGCGCACCGCGCCCTCGCTCATTCGATAGCGCTCGGCCGCCTCCCTCACCGAATGTCCGTCGATCGAAAGGAAGCGCACGAGATCGCGCTGACGCTCGCCGAGCCCGCCGAGCAGTCGATCGACATCCTGGCGATCGACGCCATCGTCCGCCGCCTCGGGCGCCGCGAGATCGAAGGCGTCGTCGATCGGCAGCGGCGATTTTGCGCCGCGGCGACGGCGCGCGTCGATCAGCTTGTTGCGCGCTATGGTCATGATCCACGGCGAGATCGGCCGGTCCATATCCCAAGTGTCGCGCTTCAAATGAATGGCGAGCAGCGTCTCCTGCACGATATCCTCGGCCTCGCCGACATCGAGGCCGAGCCGCGCGCAGTCACGCCGGGCGACGCCGCGCAGCGTCGGCGTCAGCGACAGCAGCAGCCTCTGATAGGCGCCCGAATCGCCCGCTATGGCGGCACGCATCAGCACGGCCCATTCCTCCTCGGCGTCTCGCGCTCCCAAATGCCCACCTTGCCATTCGTGAAAAAGCGCTCTCTCGTTACGTCATGCGCGGGGGATGCGTCGAGAGGCGCGTTTTCGGTTCCCGGATTTTCGTTTTTCGGTTCCCGGATTTTCATGGCGCGTCACAAAAACGCCGGACTATTCGCGCCTTCTTAACGAAAGAATCGCAAATCTATCGACGCGCCGCGCGACAGCGGCCTCGCCCGCCGCGGGCGCAGTCGGATTGGAGCTTCCCCTTGCGTAGGTTTTCGAAGTCCGTCTTTTCGTTGAGCGTTCTCGCGCTCGCCGGCGCCGGGACACAGGCGGCGATCGCCGCGGGCGACGCCTATGACGGCCAGGCCGAATGGGCGCAGCGCTATGACGCCGACCCGAGACTGACCGTCTCGCGCTCGACGACGCCCATCCTCTCCACGCAGACCGTCGCCGCGACCGAAACGGCCATGGCGCAGCTGCAGGAGATCGTCGCGCGCGGCGGCTGGCCCATGGTGCCGGCCGGCCAGCAGCTGCGGCTCGGCTCCAACGGCCCCGCCGTCTCGGCGCTGCGCCGCCGGCTCATCGTCTCGGGCGACATCGGCGCCGAGGCCGGAACGAGCCCCGTCTTCGACTCTTACGTGGAGGCCGCGGTGCGCCGCTTCCAGGCGCGCCACGGCGTCAACGCCACGGGCGTCGTCTCGACGCAGACCTTCGCCGCGCTCAATGTCTCCGCCGAGCTGCGCCTGCGTCAGCTCGAGACCAATCTCGTGCGCCTGCGCAGCTTCTCGCGCGATCTCGGCAATCGCTATGTGACGGCCAACATCCCCGCCGCCACTGTGGAGACGGTGGAGAACGGCGCCGTCGTCACCCATCACACGGCCGGCGTCGGCAAGATCGACCGCCAGTCGCCGGTGATGCAGACCAAGGCGATCCAGGTCAATTTCAACCCGTTCTGGACCGTGCCCGCCTCCGTCATCCGCAAGGATCTGATCCCCAAGATGCAGGCGGACTCCAACTATCTCTCGGACAATCACATCCGCGTCTACAATAAGGAGGGCGTCGAGCTCTCCCCGCAGCAGATCAACTGGAACTCGCTCGAGGCGCTGAACTACAAGTTCCGCCAGGACACGGGCGGCGATTTCAACTCGCTCGGCGTGGTGCGCATCGACATCGCCAACCCTTACGGCGTCTATATGCACGACACGCCGGCCAAGGGCATTTTCGGCGACGACTTCCGCTTCGTCTCCTCCGGCTGCATCCGCCTGCAGAATGTGCGCGACTATGTCGCCTGGCTGCTGAAGGAGACGCCCGGCTGGGACCGCGACCATATCGACGAGGCGATCCGCTCCGGCGAGCGCATCGATGTGAAGATTTCCCCCGCCGTGCCGGTCTATTGGGTCTATGTCACCGCCTGGGCGACGCCCGACGGGGTGATGCAGTTCCGCGAGGACATTTATCAGCGCGACGGCCTCGGCCTCACCGCCTCCATCCCGCAGCAATCGGCCCCCGCTCCGACGCCCGTGGCGTCCCGGCAAGCCTCCCGCTCGCCGCAGATGCTGCCGGTGTTCGGCGAGGAAGAGAACTGAGCGAATGCGTTGGGAGCAGGCGCTCACGATCCTGCTCCTGCTCGCATTCTATCTCATTCCCTTCGCTTCGGTGCTCGCGACGCGCGGATGGCGCTCGCTCGCCGCCGTGTCGATCCTCTGGCTCGCAGTCATCGCGTTTTTGGCGCGGCCGCTCTTCGACCACCCGAGCGAACCGCGCTGCGGGCTCGGCGAGATGATCTCATTGATCGTCGCGACCCTGGTCGCCGCAGCTTTCGCCACGAGCTTCGTCGGACGCGTCCTGCTGTCGAGCAATCCGACGATGGCGCGCGCGCCGGCGGCGACGATGGTCGTCGCGCTCGGTCTCGCGGGTTTCGCCGGCGTCGCTTGGCTGTTCCGTGGCTTCTTCAGCTGAACCGGCGTCTACTTCGGCTGGAAACGCTCTCGCGTCTTTAGGACGGCTTGTCGACGGCGAAGGCCCATGCGCCGCCATCGAGATCGAAGCGATCGATCTGCGGCCAGCGCGCGCGCAAATGGCGCAGAATGTCCGACCGCACCGGCGACACATAATCCTCGGTCACAATCGGACGGAAGTGCTGAGCCGCCTTGAAATAGGCGGGCGCGGGCTGACGATTGATGTTGTCGGAGTCGAAGATGAACTCGACCGCGCGATCCGCGTGATGCGGATGAATGCCGCGATGATCCGAGAGATAACGCGCGATCGTCTCGCGATCATAGAGCAGATGCATATGGCTCGGCAGCTGACGCTGCGTGAAATCGAGCGCCGGATTGCCGCCGTCGAGATAGAGATGATGGCCGGTCGCGCCCGTCCAGACCGGGCCGAACTCGGTGAAGACGACGCCGCCATTCCTGGTGAGGCGCGCCGATTCGCGGCACGCGCCTTCAATATCGTGCATATGCTCCCACACCGACATGAAGACCACAGCGTCGAAGGAGCTGTCGTCGAATGAGGTGCGGCCGCAAATATCGCCGATGATGACCGGGAAGGCGGAGCCTTGCGCGTCGATGTGGTCTTCCCACAGAGCGAGGCGCTTGGCCGAGGCGATGTTCTCCTGCTCCATCAGCGATTGCGCCTGCGCCTCCGAATAGCCGACGAGCAGCACATTCTTTCCGGCGAGGCTCATATGCCCGCGAATCCGCTCGATGGAGTTGGGCGCGTAATTGAGCAGCGGTCCGGGATAGGCGAGCTTCTCGATCGGCGGCAGCTCATCGATGGGCGCGCTGTTCTCGTCGATCGCTTCGGTGAAATAGAACAGAAAGTCGAATTGACGCGGCGACGTCTTCAGCACATCGGGAATGTCGAGCTCGGCGACATCCTTCAGGGTCGGCGAATTCACATTCTTCAGCTCGGGCGTGTGCTCGGCCAGGAATTTGGCGACGACCTCGGCGTTCGACTCGCGGAAGCCGCGATGATTGTGCTTGCCGAAGCGCGTCGGCTTCGCCACCGCCTCCGTGTTGTCGCGCGTGCGCTCGACGATCGATTGCATCTTCAGCGCGAGCGCCTCCATGCCGCCCATGCTGGAGAAATGCCAGCCGCCTTTGGGCACTCTGCGCTCATAGGAATAGAGCTCTCGGTCATAGCCGAGATTGAGGCAGCCGCTGCGCGGGCTGATCGGATCGCCGATGCGCGCGCCTTGCGGCATGATGTTCTTCAGCAGGCCATATCGGCAGGCGACCGTGCCGAGCCAAGGCAGATTGTTGAAGTGGCTGATGGTCTCATTGTTCACGAAATATTTCTTCATCACCATGTCGAAGATGGCGATGTTGCGCGGATTGTCGAGCAGCGCGGGAAGCTGCTTCACGCATTCGGCGCGCGGAATCTCGTCTATGTCCGACACCATGATGATGGCGTCGTCGGGAAGGCCCATCAAGGAGAGCGGACGCAGAATGCAGTTTCTCTGCAGGTTTTCGACGATCCATCCGAGCTCGCGCGCGCTGCCGAAGGAGCCGGGCATGTCGTCGATCAAATAATGGAGAATGTCATAGCCGGCGTCGCGCAGCTCGGCGACCGCGTCACGGAGCAATATCGGCTTGGCCGCGCCGGTATGCGTCTTCGAGGATTCAACGACGACGAAAGCGTCGACCACATTGGTGAGCTCGGCGACCCGCACCATGAGCATGTCAATTTCGTTGAATCCGATGACACAGTCGACAATCTTTGGCATAGGCCACCATCGCTCCGAAACCTGAAGGCTGGCCCGTTTATCTCATGGCGTAGCGGGTGCTGTCCACAAAGGACTCCCGCGCCGAAGCAATGGCGCGCGCGCGTGCAATATCATTGCGCTGCAACATGACTGAAATCGCCGGCGTGGCCGCAATGGAGCGCGGCTCTACTGGCGCGGCGATCACGAATGACAGATCGGCCGCGCTGAAAAAAGCGCAGCGCGCATCGTCACGCTCGCGATGTTTTGCAACATGCGCGGCTCTGCGCCAATGCTCTGGATTGTCGCGCGGAGCGCTGAACGACAGCGTTTTTCGCCGCTGCGAGGAGAGCCTACGCGCGACTCTTTACGACGCGCGCAGAGACGGCGAAGGCCGCGAAAGATCAATTCCCCGCGCGCTGGGCGCCGCCGCGATGGGCGCGCCATGTGCCGCCACATTTATCGGTGGAAGAGGACCATGCGCCCTGCCCGGTGTTGCCGCGCAGATTGCCGTGAGCGCGCGCGACATGGCCGCCCTGCGTGGTGAAGCGCGTCATAATGGCGCCGTCGCCCTCCACATAGCCCCAATGCGCCATGCGGCCGGCGGCGAGCGCTGCGGCGCCGGCCTGCGTGCCGACGAGCAGATCGCCGCGGATCTCGATCGAATCGGGCAGAAGGCCCGGGCAGGAGCCGACGGTCGTGCGCGCCTCGAACACCCAGCCGCCGTCATAGCGGCCTGCCTCCGGCGCAGCGCTCGCCGACTCGCGCGGGGCCGCCTGCGCGGCGCCGACCGCCATCATCGAAGCAAGAACGAAAGTCCCCAGCCAACGCATCACCCGGCCTCCTCGCACGCACGCTGCAGCGTGTCGAACATATCGCCGCCGGCGTAAATAAATTCTGCAACGCCCGCCGCTCTGAGCGCCGTCTCGAGCTCTCCCGGCCGGCCGGCGAGATAGACCCGCGCGCCCGCCGCGGCGAGATCGCGCGCCGCCTCGACCGCTTTTTCCGCATAAATCGCGTCGGATGAGCAAATGCATGCGAGCTTCGCGCCGCTCGCGCGGAAGGCCGCCGCGACATCCGCGCCCTCCTCGCCGAACACGGCCTCTATGCCGCCCGCCTCGAAAAAATTCTTGGCGAAATTGGCGCGGGCCGTGAACACCGCCACCGCGCCGAGATTGGCGAGGAAGATGCGCGGCCGCGCGCCCTTCGCCGCCGCGGCGTCGGAACGATCGCGCAGCGTCTCGAAAGGCTCGGCGAGACGACGCGGCCGCAGAGGCGGCGATTTCAGCGCGCCGGCCGGCGCGGGGGCCTCGGCGAGCGAGGCGTCGAAAGGCGCCAGCGTCGCCACCGGCGCTTCGCCGATATCGGGAAAAGCGTTGGAGCCGGTGATCTTGTCGCGCGAGCGCGCGACATTCTGCGCACGCTTGCCGGCGACCTCGGCGATGCGGCCCTGGAAGGAGCCCTTCTCGAGAGCCGCGGCGAGACCGCCCTCGGCCTCGAGGCTCTGGAACTCCGCCCAGCCGCGCTCGCAGAGCGCCTCGGTCAGCGCCTCCATGCCGCCGGAGCCGCTCGCCGGATCGTCCACCGCATAGATGTGGGATTCGTCCTGCAGCACCAGCTGCGTGTCGCGGGCGAGGCGACGGGCGAAATCATCCGGCGCGCCGAGCGCCTGCGTGAAGGGCAGAACGGTCACGGCGTCGGCGCCGCCGATCGCCGCACCGAAAGAGGCGAGCGTCGCGCGCAGCAGATTGGTCCAGGGATCGCGCCGCGTCATCATGCGCCACGCCGTTTCCGCATGGACGAAGATCGGCGCCGGCGTGAGGCCGCAAGCCTCCTCCACGCGCGCGAACAGCCGCCGCAGAGCGCGGAACTTGGCGATGGTGACGAATTCATCGGCGTCCGCCGCGAGGCGGAAGGCGAGCAGCCCGCGCGCTTCGTCGAGCGCGACGCCGCCCTCCTCGAGGGCGCGCAGATAGGCGAGCGCGGCGGCGAGCGCGAAGCCGAGCTCCTGCGCCTCCGTCCCGCCGGCGGCATGGATCACGCGGGCGTCGGCGGCGACGGTCCCGAAACGATAGCCGGCGGCCGCGAGGCTCTTGGCGCGCGCCGCGAAGGATTTGCTCTCCTGCGCCCAAGGCGCGGGCGCGAAACCGTGCAGCGCCTTCGCGCCGAGAGGATCGAGCCCGAAGGAGAGGCGCGTGATGCTGGGCTCTATATGGGCGCGATCGATGAGCCGCAGCAGCGTATCCACCGCTTTCGGCGCGGCTGGGGAAAACTCCACCAGCGCGGGAATTCCGTAGTCGAAGCGGATCTTGTCGAAGACATGGGCGAGCGCGTCCTCGCCATCGTCGGAAAGGCCCGTCCCATAGGCGCCCTGGGCGCCGGCGAAGACGATGTGCAAGCCGTCGGCGCCGCCCTCGAGATCGCCGAGCGCGAGGGCGTTGGCCGCATCGGCGCCGGAAACATCGACCCGCGCCAGAATGGACCAGCGGCCGGCCGTGGCGCGCAGCGCCCGCGGACCCGGCGCGGTCGCGCGCGGATAGAGCGGGGATATCTCCACCCCGTCATAGGTCTTGGATATCAGCCGGTCGAAGGACGCGCCCTTGAGCGCCCGGTCGACGATTTTGCGCCAGCCCTCCTCGTTTCCCGGTGGAAAAACGCCGGCCAGCGGCGCGTCTTGCAAACTCATGAGCGAGCCTCGAACAATGACGGGGTTGCGGGCGTCTTCTTGCATGAAGCGCCGCGCGCCGCCACCCATATCCGCAGCCTTCGCCCGCGCCGGGCTTTATTTTCGCCTCGGGGCGCCTTAACGAGAACGCGACGCCGCCCGCCGAGAGGCGGCGGCCCGACTGGCTGAGAAACCCTGAACGGAGGTGGACGTGGCTGAAGATCCGCAGGATAAAGCCAAGCTCGTCGAAGAGATCATCGAGGTCATCGCCAAGGAAGGCATGATCAACCGCACAAAGGTCACGCCCGATGCGACGATCGAGAGCCTCGGCCTCAAATCGGTCGATATCGTCATGATTCTCACGGCGCTCGAGGAAAAGTTCAACGTCTATATCCCGATGGATGGCGCTCTGCAGGACGCCAAGAATGTCGAGGGATTGATCGACGCCATCGCCGAATATGTGTCGAAAGAGAGAGAGAAACAATAATATGGCCGCTTCGTCCGGGGGCGTCGGCGAGCGTCGAGTGGTGATTTCGGGCATGGGCGCCGTCTCGGCGGCGGGCGTCGGCGCCGCGGCGCTGTGGACGGCGGCCCGAGACGGCGTCTCGCAAATCCGGCCGCTCGTGACCGAATATCCCTATGACGGCCGCATCAGGATCGCGGCGCAGGTTCCCGGCTTCGATCCGTCGCAATATCTCGAGAAGGCGCTTCTCACCTTCTGCGATCCGTTCACGCAATTCACGCTGGTGGCCGCCGATGAGGCGGTCGCCCAGGCCGGCTTTGCGCGCGAGGAGCTCTCCGGCCCGCGCGTCGGCGTCATCGTCGGCTCCGGCATCGGCGGGATGACGACGATCGACAATGGCCTGCGCCATTACTATCAGGAGCGCATCAGGCCCGATCCGTTCAGCGTGCCGCGCCTCATTCCGAGCGCCGCTCCGACGACGCTCGGCATGCGCTACTCCGCCAATGGCCCGACCTTCGCGCTCGGCAGCGCCTGCTCCTCGGCGAGCCAGGCGGTGGGTCTCGGCGCGCAGATGATCCGCTTCGGCCTCATGGACCGCGCCATCGTCGGCGGCGCCGAGGCCTGCGTCATCAACGGCACCATTCGCGCCTGGGAAGGGCTGCGGGTGATGACGCCGGATTTCTGCCGCCCCTTCTCCATGGGCCGCAATGGCATGAGCCTCGGCGAAGGCGCCGCGGTCTTCGTGCTGGAGACGCTGGAATCGGCGCAAAAGCGCGGCCATGCGCCGCTCTGCGAGCTCGCCGGCTATGGCACGACGAGCGACGCCAAGGATTTCGTGCGTCCCGATCTCGACGGGATGATCGGCGCGATGCAGGCGGCCCTCGCCGACGCCGGGCTGGGGCCGGAGGCGATCGACTATCTCAACGCCCATGGCACGGCGACCCACGCCAATGACGTCACCGAGGCGGCCGCCATCGGCCGCGTGTTCGGCGAGCGCGCGGCGCATCTGCCGGTCTCCTCCACCAAGCCGATCCACGGCCACGCTCTGGGCGCCAGCGCCGGGCTCGAGCTGGCGCTGACGATCCGCGCGCTGCAGGAGCAGATCGCGCCGCCGACGATCAATTTCCTCGATTTCGATCCGCGCTGCCCGATAGACGCCGTGCCCAATGAGGCGCGCCGCGTCGAGATTCGCACGGCCATGTCCAACTCCTTCGCCTTTGGCGGCATCAACGCCGTGCTGATCGTGCGCGCGCTCGCGGGAGAGGCCTAGATGGCCGAAGCGCCCGAGAGCGGCGAGACGCGGATCGGCCCGTTGCGCGTCGTGGCGGATGAGGAGCGCATCGCGCGCTATCGCCGCGAGACCGGCTTTCCCGACACGCTGGAGAAGATCGTGCCGGTCGCCTTTCCCGCCGTGTGGATGACGGCCGAGGAGATCGAGACCGCGATCCGCGATTTTTTGGCGGGCGACGATGTGGTTGCGGTGCACGAGTCGCAGAGCTTCCATTATTTCGCGCCGCTGCGCGTCGGCGAGAGCTATGATCTGACCGTCTCCATGCGCCGCGAGGCCGAGCCGCCGCGCCTTGCCGTCAACGGCAACCTCACGACGATCGGCGGCGAGCCGCGCCTGCACGCCGAGACGCTTCTGCGCATCGTGCCGCGCCCCGCTGGCCTCGGGAGCGCCCCGTGAGCGGCGCCTATCTGCCCACGGTCGGCGAGCGCCTGCCGGACTGGCGGATCGGCCCCTTCGACGCCGCCGCGCTCGCCGCCTATGCGGAGGCCTCCGGCGACGCCAATCCGCTGCATCTCGACGATGATCTGGCGCGCGCCATCGGCTTTCCCGCGCCGCCGGTCCATGGCATGAAGCTTCTCGCCGCCTTCGAGCCGCTGCTCAGCGCCTGGCGGCGCGATTTGTTTCTGGCGCGGCTCTCCGGCAAATTCGTGCAGCCGGTGCTGCGCGGCGAGGCGGTGACGCTCACCGCCCGCGTGCTGCGCTCATCCCCCCAGGAGGGAGTGTTCTTGCGACTTCTGGCCTATGGCGAAACACGGGCGCCGGCGATCGTCGGCGAGGCGCTGATGACCCTGCCGCGAAAGCTCCGCCCGTGAAGCGCGGCGCGCGGCGCATTCTCGTCACCGGCGCGTCCAGCGGCATCGGCCGCGCGCTGGCGCTGCGCTATGCGCAGGAGGGGCGCAGCCTCGCCCTCTTCGGCCGCGACGCCGCGCGGCTGGAGGCGGTCGCCGCCGACTGCCGGGCCAAGGGCGCCGAGGTGGACGTCGCCATCGCCGATGTGCGCGACCGCGCCGCTATGGCGGAGCGCATCGCCGCGGCGGATGCGCGCGAGCCGCTCGATATCGTCATCGCCAACGCCGGCGTCTCCACCGGCCTCTCCCGCGGCCAGATCGCCGAGGATCCCGAGGCGGTTCGCGGCACGCTGTCGATCAATGTGCTCGGCGTGTTCAACACGGTGGAGCCCGCCATTGACGCGATGACGGCGCGGGGGCGCGGGCAGATCGCCGTCGTCGGCTCCATGGCCGGGCTGCGCGGCCTGCCCTATTCGCCGGCCTATTGCGCCAGCAAGGCGGCGGTTCACCTCTATGCAGATTCACTGCGTGGCGCTCTCGCCCCGCATGGCGTGCATGTGAGCCTCATCGTCCCCGGCTTCGTGGCGACGCCGATGACCGACAAGCTGCAAGCGTGGCAGGCCGGCAAGGTCAGCGACGAGAAAGCCGCGGAGATCATCATGCGGGGTCTCGACCGCCGCGCCGCCGTGATCGCCTTTCCGCTCTTCGTCTATTATGCGATGAAGCTGTTTGCGATGCTGCCGCCCCGCACCGTCGATTCGGTCATGCGGCTCTTCGAAGTGTCCGTGCCTCAGACCCATGAACGGGAGAAGCCGTGATCGACAGCATCCTGTATTCGCTCGTCGTTCTGTCGGCTGTGTTCTGGGCCTGCTCCGCCTTGCTGCTGCTTCTCTCGGTGACGGCGGCGCTCGTTCACCCCTGGCTCATCGCACGGCGCGGAACCTGCCGGGAGCAGCCGCCCGTCTCTCTCGTCCTGCCGGTGAAGATGCTCGACCAGGGTTTCGAGCGCGCTCAGGAATCGGCTCTCGCGCAGACTTATCCACAATTCGAGGCGCTGGCCTCGGCGACGGAAGCGGAATCCCCCGCAATTGCGGCGATGCGCGACATTTTCACGCGCCATCCGCAGATCGAATCGCGCGTCCTGCACTCCACGGCGCGTTTCGCCGCGAGTCCCAAGGTCGACAATCTCTTCGCGCCCGTCAACGCGGCGCGCAATGATGTGATCTTCATGAAGGACTCCAACATCGTGCTGGAGCCGGACGATCTCGCCGAGACGATGCGCCATTTGAAGCCCGGCGTCGGCATGGTTTGCGCTATTCCCTATGCCGCGCGGCCGGAGAATTTCGCCGCGCTGGTCGAGGCCGGCATAATGAACGGCCCGCATCAGCGCATGCTGTTCGCGGCCTCCGTGCTCGGCGGCGGCTTCGGCGTCGGCAAGATCATGCTGTTTCGCCGCAGCGATTTTCTGCGCGCCGGCGGCTTTCCGGCGATCGCGCATACGGTGGGCGAGGACAACGCCACCGCCAAGGCGCTGGGCCGCATCAAGCTTCGCACCGTCTTCTCGCATCGGCTGGTGCGCCAGGAATTGGGCGAGCGCAACATCGTCGACATCTATAATCGGCAATTGCGCTGGAGCGTGGTGCGCCGCGACGACGAGATTCTCTCCTTCCTGGCCGAGCCTTTCTGCCAGGCGCTGCCGGCCTTCGCCGCGGCGGCGATCGGGGCGCCGCTCGTCGGCGTCTCGCCCGTGGCGGCCTTGACCGTCACTTTTGGTTTGTGGCTAAGCTCGGAGACGCTGCTTTCCATCGCCAAGGGGTGGAAGGTATCTTGGGCCGCGCCGGTGATTTTTCTCTCGCGCGAGGCGTTGATGTTCGCAGTGTGGCTGCACGCTTGGACGGCCACCAAGGTCGTCTGGGCCAGGACGACGATCGACACGCGCTCCAGCGGCGAGGCGGCCGCCGCGACGGAGCCGCAAGTCGCGAAGGAAGAAGGATAAAACCGCTTGATCCTCGCTCTTCTGCAGTTTCTCGTCGATAGCGTCTGGCTCGTCGCGGCGCTGATCATGATCTCGATCGGCGCCGGCTTCGTCGCGATCATCGCCCGCTTCCTCTTCGATCAATTGCGCGGCGCGCGCGATCCCGAGGCCGTCGTCCTGCCCGAGGATGAGCTGCCGCATGTGCTGCTGCAGATCCCCGTCTTCAACGAGGCCGAGGTGACAGAGCAGGCGCTGCGCTGCGTCGCCGAGCTCGATTGGCCCAAGGATCGGCTGCATATTCAGCTGCTCGACGATTCGACCGACGAGACGCCCGTGCGCGCGGAAGCGGTCGCGATCGAGCTGCGCGCCAGAGGCGTCGACATTCATCACGTGCGCCGCGCCGATCGCTCCGGCTTCAAGGCCGGCGCCTGCGCCGAGGGGCTGAAGCTCTTCGACGCGCCCTATATCGCCATGCTGGACGCGGATTTCCGCCCGCCGGCCGATTGGCTGCGCCGCACAGTGCCGCTGCTGGTGAAGGACGATCGCGCCGGCTTCGTGCAATCGCGCTGCGAATTCTCCAATTATCGCAAGAATTGGCTGACGCGCGCGCAAGGTCTCGTGCAGGACGGCCATTTCCTCGTCGAGCAGCGCACGCGCGCGCTCGCCGGCTGGCTGTTCCAATTCAACGGCACCGGCGGCATCTGGCGCCGCCAGACGATCGAGGCCGTCGGCGGCTGGTCCGATTACTCGCTCTGCGAAGATTTGGACCTCACCGTGCGCGCGGCGCTCGGCGGATGGCATGGCATCTTCGTTTCCGAGCCGCCCATTCCCGGCCAAGTGCCGGAAGGCCTGCGCGACTATCGCCGCCAGCAGCGCCGCTGGTCCAACGGCTTCGTGCAAGTGGCGCAGAAGACCGTTCTGCCGCTGTGGAACGCGCCCTGGTCGCTGACCCGCCGCGTCGCGGCAATCGTGCTCATCGTGCATCAGATCTTTTTTCCGACGGCGGCGATCGGCCTCATTTGCCTGCTGCTCGGCGTGATCCTGCGCGGCTCGCTGACGCCCTATCTGCCGGTGCTGGAGTTCATCGGCGTCGAGACGCTGGTCGTCGTGGTCGGCTTCACGCTTCTGCCCTATCTGGCGCTGAAGCGCGGCGCGCTGACCGATTATGCGAAGACCATGGTCTCGGTGCCGCCGCTGATGATCTATCTCGCCTTCTCCAATGGCGCGAAGATCCTGCAGACGATGCGCGGCCGCAAATCCACCTTCAAGCGCACGCCCAAGACGGAAGTGACGGCGGCGACTGCGACGCCGACAATTCAAGAAGCGGAGTGAGATGGAGCGAGTAGCGAATAGAGAGTAGCGAGTAGAAAACCTCTCTATTCGCTACTCGCTACTCTCTATTCGCTGATTTTCACGCATGTCCCGCGGCGGACGACAGCCGCGCCAGATCGATGCCGATGAGGCCCAGAGCGCGCGCATATTTCGACTCGAGATCGGAGTCGAACAAAATGGAAGGATCGGCCGGGCAGTTGAGCCAGCCATTGTGCTGGATCTCATTCTCGAGCTGGCCGGGGTCCCAGCCGGCGTAGCCCAGCGCCAGCAGCGCCTGATTAGGCCCCTCGCCAGAGGCGATGGCGCGCAGAATGTCGATCGTGGCGGTCAAGGACACGCCATCGTCGATCGGCAGCGTCGAATTGTCGATGAAGAAATCCGAGGAATGCAGCACGAAGCCGCGGTCGGTCTGCACCGGGCCGCCCTGCAGCACTTGTATGGTCTCGGTCTCCTTGGGCAGGCTGATGCGCTCCTGCGGCGCGATGATCTGCAGCTGCACAAGAAGATCGGGGAAATTGCGGACCTGCGAGGGCTGATTGACGACAATGCCCATGGCGCCGTCTTCCGAATGGGCGCAGAGATAGATGACCGAGCGCGCGAAACGCTCGTCGACCATGCCGGGCATCGCCACGAGCATCTGCCCGTCGAGATAGCGCCTGCCGGAAGATTTGGAGCCCGCGCCCGTCTCGCGCCCCGCCTCGGGACCGCGGATGATCGGAACGGAGGAGCCGGCGCCGCGCGAGCCCGCCGACCGCCGGGCTGCGCGGGCGGCCGATTTCTCGAGGCCTTGTTTCTTGCCGACCGGGCTCATAGGGTCATACTACCCGCGGCGCAAACGCATAACAAGCGCCGTTCGACTGAGCAAAAAGCCGGCGCGGGGGGCGCCCCGGGGACCTCGATATGCATGCACGAAATCTGGCGGCGGCCGCGCTCGCCCTGGCGTCGCTCGCCTCGCCCGCGGCCGCGCAGGATGGGGACTTCGCCACCCCCTTCGCCCGCGCTGCGCATTCGGCGGCCCGTCTCCTCTCGGCCGGCGCGCCGAGCGGGGGCGTCTATCGCCTGGGCGTCGAGATCGCGCTCGATCCGGGAACCGTCACCTATTGGCGCAGCCCCGGCGACGCCGGCGCGCCACCCGTCCTCGATTTCTCGGGCTCGGAGAATGTCGCCGCCGTGGAGACGCTCTATCCGGCGCCCAAGCATATCGCCGAGGCCGGAATGACGGTCGCCGGCTATGACGAGAGCTTGGTTTTTCCGCTGCGCGTCACCGCGAAAAAGGCGGGCGCGCCGGTCGTGCTGAAGCTGGCGCTGGACTATGCGGCCTGTGCGCAAATCTGCCTTCCTGCAAAGGCGAAGCTCTCGCTGGCGCTGCCCGAGGCGGGGGCCTCGCCCTTCGCCGAGCGGCTGGCGGCGGCGGAGACTTTGGTTCCCCGGCCGATCGGCGCCGGCGAGGCCAAGAAATTTGTGGAGGTCGCGCGCGCCGGCGCGGGCGCCTGGCGGCTGCGCTATCTCGGGCCGGGCAAGGCGGCGGATGTCTTCATCGAGGCGCCGGAGCCCTACATCATCGACAGCGCGGCCGATGGAAAAGGCGGTTTCGAGCTGAAGCTCGGCGAAGGAAAGCTGGAGGGCGCGATCGAAGCCCGCGCGACGATCCGCACCGAAAAGGGCGGGGTGGAGCTGCCGCTGACACTGGATTGAGGCTCTCGATTCCCTTGTTCTGTCGTGTTTTCTTCACGCGAACCGGTTCCCACTTTGCTCGAAAACACTCCAAACAATAAGAAGGGCGCGGCCGAAGCCGCGCCCAGTGAGAAGAAGAGCTCTGCATTCTTCGATATGGTATTTAGAGTCTCATTCGACAAGGGGCGATCGGCGCGCTCGCCCGCTCATCGCGATCTCGACTGAAACGGCGCCATGCCCTTGCGGGCGAGGGCGTCGGCGCGCTCGTTCATCTCGTCGCCGGCGTGCCCGCGCACCCAATGCCAGGCGATCTCGTGACGCTCGGTCGCAGCGTCGAGGCGTGTCCACAGATCGATATTCTTGACCGGCTTGCGGTCGGCCGTCTTCCAGCCGCGCGCCTTCCAGCCCTTGAGCCAGGAGGTGATCCCATCGCGCAAATATTGCGAATCCGTGTGCAGATCGACAGTGCAGGCGCGGGTCAGCGCCTCCAGCGCCTCGATCGCGGCGGTGAGCTCCATGCGATTATTGGTGGTCGCCGCCTCGCCGCCGCAAATCTCCTTCTCGCGCTCGCCGAAACGCAGAATCGCGCCCCAGCCGCCGGGGCCGGGATTGCCGGAGCAGGCTCCATCCGTCCAAATGGCGACGCGCCCGCTCATGCGCTGAGGCCATAGTCGCGAGCGGCGCGAATCGTCCGGTGGAAGCGCAGGCGGGCGAGATATTCGCGCGGGTCCTTGGGCCGCACCAGCGCGCCCGGCGGCACATTCAGCCAATCGACGAAGCGCGTCAGCAGAAAGCGCAGGGCCGCGCCGCGCGCGAGCAGCGGGAACGCCTCCACCTCCGCCGCCGTCAGCGGACGCGCACGCGCGTAAGACGCCAGCAGCGCGGCGCCCTTCTCGGCGTCATAGCTTCCGGCCGCGTCGAAGCACCAAGCGTTGAGGCAGATGGCGAGATCATAGGCCAGCGAGTCGACGCAGGCGAAATAGAAATCGATGAGGCCGGAGACGCGATCGCCGAGGAAGAACACATTGTCCGGAAAAAGATCGGCGTGGATCACGCCCTCCGGCAGGCCGCGGGGCCAATCGCGCTCCAGCGTCTCCAGCTCCGTGGCGACGATCTCGCCCAAATCCTCCGCCACCTCGCCGGCGCGGGCGGAAAAAGGCGCATAGAGCGGCCGCCAGCCGCCGACCGACAAAGCATTGGCGCGACGCAGCGGAAAATCCGCCCCCGCCAGATGCAATTGCGCCAGCGCTTCGCCGAGCCGCGCGCAATGAGCGGGCTCGGGGTGATGGATGGAATAGCCGTCGAGAAAAGTGACGATCGCCGCCGGCCGGTCCGCCAGCCGCCCCAGCGCCGCGCCGGCGCGGTCGCGCACCGGCTGCGGACAGCCGAGGCCCTTGGCGGAGAGGTGCTCCATCAGCCCCAGGAAGAAGGGCAGATCGGCCTCGGCGACGCGCTTCTCATAGAGGGTGAGGATGAAGCTGCCGGCGCTCGTATGCAGGTAATAATTGGAGTTCTCGACTCCTTCGGCGATGCCCTTGCAGGACAAGAGCGCGCCGAGGTCGTAGCCGGCGAGAAAGCCGATCAGCTCCTCGTCGTCGACATCCGTGTAGACGGCCATGAGTTCCGCGCGGTTGGAGAAAAGCCGGGCGCGTCAAGCGTGCGCGCGCAGCTCCTTGGGAAGCGGGAAGGCGACATCCTCCAGCGCGGCGGACACGGTCTCGACCGAGATCTCATAGCGCTCGGCGAAAGCCTCCATGATCTCCTCGACGAGCACCTCCGGCGCCGAGGCCCCGGCGCTGATGCCGAGCGAGCCTATGCCGGTGAACATGCTCCAATCGATCTCGCTGCGGCCCTGGACGAGCTGGGCGGGCGCGCCGGCGCGCTCCGCCACCTCGCGCAGGCGCTGCGAGTTGGAGGAATTGGGCGAGCCGACCACGATCACCGCATCGACCTGCGGCGCGACCTGCTTGACCGCGCCCTGGCGATTGGTGGTCGCATAGCAGATGTCCTCCTTGTGCGGACCGACGATCTGCGGGAAGCGCCGCGTCAGCGCGCTGACGATCTCCTGCGAATCGTCGAGCGACAGAGTGGTCTGCGTCACATAGGCGAGATCGGCCACATCCTCGAGCTGCAGCTCGGCCACCGCCTGGACCGATTCGACCAGCACCACCGCGCCCGGCGGCAGCTGGCCCATGGTGCCGACCACCTCCGGATGGCCGGAATGGCCGACGAGCAGCACTTTTCGCCCGCGCTTGTGATGAATTTCCGCCTCGCGATGCACCTTCGTCACCAGCGGGCAGGTGGCGTCGATCGCCAGAAGATTGCGCGAGGCGGCCTCGGCGGAAACGGATTTGGCGACGCCATGGGCGGAGAAGATCACCGGCGCCTTGGTGTCCGGCACCTCCTCCAGCTCCTCGACGAAGATCGCGCCCTTGGCCTTCAGCGCCTCGACCACATAGCGATTATGGACGATCTCGTGCCGCACATAGACGGGCGGACCGAATTTGGCGAGCGCCCGCTCCACCGCGTCGATCGCGCGCACGACGCCGGCGCAAAAGCCCCGCGGCGAGCACAGCAGAATCTTCAACGGCGGCTTTGACGACGGGCGATGCTGAATATTCATCCTCTAGCGCCTCTTGATCGAAAGGGGGCGGCCGAAACACGCCGCGCTGTGATGTCCCGCGTGAGGAAAGGTGTCAAGCCGAGGGTCCGCTCACTCGCGGGCCGCCCGAAAATCTGCTACACGGACGATCGACGAAGACTGGCCGCGCCAATGCCGGAGTGTCTCGCGGCCCATCTCGCGGTCTATGAGGGGACGGGGGCGAATATGTCGAATATCGTCGATATAATACAGTCCGCTCAAGGCGGCCAGATCATCGAAAATCTCTCCGATCGCTTCGGCCTCGCGTCCTGGCAGACGCGATCGGCGGTCGAATCGCTGCTGCCGGCGCTGGTCGCGGCGCTGCGCAAGGCGGCCGAAGCGCCCGATTCGCTGCGCCCCGTCCTCGACGCGGCCAATGATTCCGCCCATCGCGCCGCTTTCGAGAGCGCCGAGGAGGCCCATTCGCAGGCCAGCGTCGAAGGCGGCGACGCCATTGTCGCGCATCTCTTCGGCTCCGCCTCGGCCGCCGGCGAGGTCTCGCAATTCGTTGCGCGCGACAGCGGCCTGCGCGCCGATGTGCTGCAGCGCCTGCTGCCGATTCTCGTCTCCGTCGCCGCCGGCGGCCTCGGCTCGACGCTGGAGCGCCAGAGCGCCGCGGAGCCCCCTGCTCCCTCGCCGGCGCCGACGCCCGCGCCCTCGGGCGGCTGGCTGAGCGCGCTTTTTGGAACTTTTTTCGGGGCGAAGCCGGCCCCGCAACCGCAGGCGGCCCCGCCGGCCGAGCCTACCGACGCGCTGGAAGCCGCGCTGACGAAGATTCGCGAGACGCTCGCGCCCGCCGCCGGCGCCGAGCAGCAGGCCGGGCTCGACGAATTGCTGGGACGGATCTTCGCCTCGTCGAAGGGCTGACGGCTCAGGTCAGATTATTGGCGACGGGCAGATAATAGGCCGCCGAGAGCTTGGTGCCGATAATGCGCGTCGCCGCCAGGATCACGATCGAGAGAAAAAAGCCGACCATCGCATATTCGAGTGTGGTCGCTCCGCTCTCGTCGGCCAGAAATCGTCGCAGGCAATTCGGCATGGATCAAATTCCTCGAGCGGTCTGGCCGGGTGGCGGGCGTTGCGTCTCATGGGACGAAAACGCGGCCTTCTCGGTAACAGAAACATAAGCTTAATTCGTCTCGAAAGCGTTAAGCCAGCCGCCGCCCCGGCGCCGCGCGCGGCGGGGCGGTCTTGCGCGCGGGCGGCTTTTCCGCCAATTCAGCAGCCGGAACGCATATTGCTTCGGCGCCTACGCCGGAAGCGCTGTGGTTCGCGCCCGCTCTTTCGCGCCCGCCGAAAGGGAAGTCGACCTATATGGACCGCTGCGCCGGTCCTCACTGAAAGTTGCTGATGGCTCGCGACGTAAACGATACGACGCCGATCACGTCGCGCAATGCGCTCGTGGAGTGGTTCGAGGCTGGCGTTAAGACGCCCGACGATCTCAATGTCGGGACGGAGCATGAGAAAATCGCGTTTTTCGACGCGAGCCGCGCGCCGGTTCCCTATACGTCGCCGGCCGGCGGCATAAAGGATCTGCTGGAAGGGCTGGGCGCAGCGCTCGGCTGGGAGCCGATCACCGACCGCGAGGCGATCATCGGCCTCTTCGATCCGCATGGCATAGGAGCCATATCTCTGGAGCCGGGCGGACAATTCGAGCTCTCCGGCGCGCCCCTGCCCACCGTCCATGGCGTGAAGGCCGAGCTCGACGTCCATTTCGCGGCGCTGGAGCCGGTGGCGCGCCGCTTCGGCATCTCCTTCCTCGATCTCGGCGCGAGCCCGAAGTGGCGGCGCGACGAGACCCCGGCGATGCCCAAGCAGCGCTACGGGATCATGGCCGCCTATATGCCGAAGGTCGGCTCGCTCGGCCTCGACATGATGTTCCGCACGGCGACCATTCAGGTCAATCTCGACTATACGTCCGAGAAGGACATGGTCGACAAGCTGCGCGTCGGCCTGGCGCTGCAGCCGATGGTCACGGCGCTCTTCGCCAATTCGCCCTTCATCGACGGCGAGCCGACCGGCTTCCTGTCGCAGCGCTCAGAGATCTGGCGCGACACCGACGGCGACCGCACGGGAATGCTGCCCTTCGCCTTCGAGTCCGGCATGGGCTTCGAGCGCTATGTGGATTACGCTCTCGACGTGCCGCTTTATTTCGTGAAGCGCGGCGAGGTCTATCACGATGTCGCCGGCGCCAGCTTCCGCGACCTGTTGGACGGCAAGCTCGCCGCTTTGCCCGGCGAGCGCGCGACAATGTCGGACTGGGCCAATCACCTCGGCGCCATTTTCCCGGAGGCGCGGCTGAAGCGCTATCTCGAGATGCGCGGCGCCGATGGCGGGCCGCGCTCCCATATGACCGCCCTGCCGGCGCTCTTCGTCGGCCTCTTCTACGATCGCGCGGCGCTGGACGGCGCTCTGGCGCTGATCGAGGGCTGGAGCGCCGAGGAGCGCGAGGCGCTGCGCGCCGATGTTCCGCGCCTCGCCCTGGAGGCGCGCATCGGCGGACGCCGGGCGCTCGACATTGCGCGCGACATGCTGGCTCTGGCCCGCGGCGGCCTCGCCCGGCGGGCGAAGCTGGATGCGCAAGGCCGCGACGAGACCATCTATCTCGCGCCGCTGGAGGAGATCGCCGAGACGGGCCGCACCTTGGCCCAGCAGCGGCTCGAAGCCTATCACGGAAGCTGGGGCCGCTCGGTCGATCCGGCCTTCACGGATTGCCTGCTATAAGAGGAGCGACGCGCTGCGCCCCCTCCCTCACCCTCCCCCGCTATTGCGGGAGAGGGAAGGCGGCGAACGCCGCGCGATGCTTCGATGAAACGCGAAACCTGCCCCCTCTCCCGCGAAGCGGGGGAGGGCTGGGGAGGGGACGCTTCGACTCTAGGGCTCGAATGGCGCGCGTTCAGCGCGCATAGAGGCCGGGGGCGCTCGGCGCGCGCACATAGGAATGGCCGATCGGCCGCACGCCGCCCTGCCCCCAGCCGGGACCGAGATCGCCGGCGCGCACATGGCCGCCGAGACGAACGCAATTATCCGAGCCGGAAACCGGGACGAACCCCTCGCCGAAGCGGGCGCAACGCCCGCCGGCGGGAATCGTGCCGGTCGTCTGCGCCTCCGCGGCCGGTGCGCCGACGACGGCGCAAAGGCACAGGCAGGCGAAAAGACGGCGGACGTCGAGCCCGCGAGCTTCGGCGGTGAAAACGGTCATTCGCAGATCAGCCTCGAAAATGTCTCGCATCGCAACAACCGAGTCGACGCGCCTTGCGCGCCCCTCGATGTTGCCGCCCGATGTTTACCAACTCGTTACTTCGCACGCTTCGACGCGAGGGGTCACGCGACGGCGACCACTTAGGTCCAATAAGGTCGAACAATCGTGGCAGGATCGTGTCGCTCGGCAAGGCCATCAGCGCCAATCGCCGAGAACCGCCTGCACCACCGTCAGCGCCGCGACGGCGGCCGTGTCCGCCCGCAGGATGCGCGGGCCGAGAGAGAGGCGCGCGACGAGCGGCGCGGCGAGGATCGCCTCCCGCTCGGCGGGATCGAAGCCCCCCTCCGGGCCGACCAGCACATCGACGCCCGCATGCGCCGGCGCCGCGCGCAGGGCCGTGACGGGATCGGCGTGCTCGGCGTCCTCGTCGCAGAAGACGAGCAGCCGCCCCGCCTCGAGCGCGGCGAGATAGGCCTCGAGCGCGACCTCCTCGACCACCTCCGGCACGCTCAGCACGCCGCATTGCTCGGCCGCCTCCACCACATTGGCGGCGAGGCGCTCCAGATTGACGCGGCGCGCCTGGGTGCGGCGGGTGATGATCGGAGCGAGGCGCGCGGCCCCCATCTCTGTCGCCTTTTGGGCCATATAGTCGAGCCGCGCGTGCTTGAGCGGCGCGAAGCAGTAATGGAGATCGGCGTTGACGGTCTGCTCGCGCAGGCGCTCTTGCACGACGAGAATCGCCTTGCGCTTCGCCACTTCCTCGAGGCTCGCCCGCCATTCGCCGTCGCGGCCGTTGAACAGCAAGATCGCGTCGCCCTCGCGCAGGCGCAGCACATTCAACAGATAATTGAGCCGGTCGGCGTCCGGAATGATACGCGCGCCGGCCTCGAGGGGCGCCTCGACAAAGAGCCTCTGCGCAGAGAAATCATAACGTGACACGAGCTTTCCCGGAGGGTGAGAGCGGGCCGCCATCAAGCCGCCGCTTTATCCGCGAAACTGCCGGATGCTTGCAAGGGGCGCAAGTCTCTTGCTAAGACCGCTTAAACCATAAAAGGGGAACGCCGCCATGAGGGCAAGGAGCGGTATCGCGCAGAACGCGCGGGCGATTGCAGGCATGATCGCCGGCGCGCCGATATTGGGAATTCTTCTCGCGACGGCGGGAGCGTCGACCGCTCTGGCCCAGTCCTGCCAGGAGGATTTTCAGAAGCTCTCGCAGCGGCGCATGTCCCAGATCCAGACGCTCAACAATATCGGCAAGGCGTCCAAGGGCAAAATGGACCCGATCGCCGCCTGTCCGGTGGCGCGCAAGCTCGTCTCCATAGAGACCGAGATGGCCGCCTATATCGATAAGAACAAGGAATGGTGCAACATTCCCGACGCTATGGTCGACGGTTTCAAGCAGGCGCGCGGCAAGACGCAGACTTTCGCCGCCCAGGCCTGCGCGGTCGCCGCCAAGGCGAAGAAAATGCAGGAAGAGGCGGCCGCCGGCATCGGCCCGCAGGCGCAGAAGCTGCCCGCCGGCCCGCTGTGAGCGCTGCGGAGCCTCAGGACGAGCCGCGGCTGCCCGACGCCGTCGCCGACCATCCGCTCTGGCGCCTCGCGCCAGACCCGCTCCGCCCCTATGTGCAGCTCGCCCGCCTCGATCGGCCGATCGGCTGGTGGCTGCTGCTGCTGCCCTGCTGGCAAGGCAGCGCGCTCGCCGCTGCGGCGCTCGGCGCGCCGCTCAATGTCTGGCATTTGCTGCTCTTCTTCATCGGCGCGGTCTCCATGCGCGGCGCCGGCTCCACCTATAACGACATCGTCGACCGCAAGATCGACGCGAAAGTGGAGCGCACGCGGCTGCGCCCGCTCGCCAGCGGCCGGGTCTCCTTGCGCGCGGCGATCGCCTTTCTCGTGGCTCAATGCCTCGTCGGGCTCGGCGTTCTTCTGTCCTTCAACGGCTTCACCATCGCGCTCGGCTTCGCCTCGCCGCTGATCGTGCTGATCTATCCTTTCGCCAAGCGCGTCACCTCCTGGCCGCAGGCGGTGCTGGGGCTCGCGTTCGCCTATGGCGCGCTGCTCGGCTGGACGGCGCTGACCGGCGGGCTCGGCCTGCCGGCCGTCCTCCTCTACGCCTCGGCGATTTTGTGGACGATCGGCTTCGACACGATCTATGCGCTGCAGGACAAGCGCGACGACGCCATAGCGGGCGTGCGCTCGACGGCGCTGCTGTTCGGCGCGCGCGTGCGCCTCGCGGTCGGCGCGCTCTATCTCGGCTCGGCTGTCTTCGCGGAATTGGCGCTGCTGTCCGCCGATGTCGGCGGCTTCGCGCAGATCGGCCTCGCCGCCTATGCGGCGCATTTTTGCTGGCAGGTCTATCGGACCAGCGAGTCCGCGGCGCCGCAGACGGCGCTCATGCTGTTCCGCTCCAATCGCGACGCCGGCCTGCTGCTCTTCGCCGGCCTCGCGGCGCAGAGCGCCATCCTCGCTTATTCATAGCAGACGATTTCGCGCTCGCCCTGATAGACCGTCGCCATGCGCTCGCCTTCGCCCTGCTTGCGGCGCGCGCAGAAGCGCGGACGGCGCTTGATGACGGAGGCGTTCTTGCGGCGCGCGATCGTCTCGCGCAGCGCGACGCCGCCGAGGCGCGGATCGATCGTCTCGAGCGCGCCGCCGCGCGCAGCAAGGCGCGGCAGATCGAGATAGGACGCCCAATATTTCCAATCCGCCGAGATCGCGCCGCCATCCGCCGTCTCGGTGAGAACGACGTCGAGATCAGGGTCCTGATGGGCGAGCGACAGGCGATAGGAGGCGCCGCCGTCCACGCTCGGCTCGACATCGAGAGCGACGCCGCGATAGGCCTGTACCGGCACGCTGATCATCATGGACATTCCGGCGAAGCGCCGGGAAATCAGAATATCGCGACGGCCGACGCGCACCTGGCGCTGACCGCCGTCGGCGCGCCGATCGCGCTGAACGGCGAATTGAAGCTGCGTCTCCGCCATGACTTTGGTCTCGAACATGCGCTCGCTCCCCGAGATGTGACCTTCGCGACTGGTCTCGCGTTTCATGGGTCGCATGTTGGGCGACGGTTGCGGCAAAGCTCGCTAACAAGGCTGGTGAATCGCCCGTAAACCATTGCCTTTTCGACCGATTCGCGAGCTTTGGGTTAGCGCCCGGCAAACGAGATCGTCGAAATTCGCGGCAATTCGCCGAAAAGACCGCCTTGCGGGAGGGGCTCGGCTCGCTTAACGACTATAGTAATGGCCGACAATGCAACCGACTTCGCGGCTCAGCTGCCGCAGCTCGAAGCCGTCGCGCGGCGAGCGGGCGAGATCGCCATGGGCTTCTTCCGCCCGGGCGAGAAGACCAGCGCGGCCGTCTCTTATAAGGACGGCGGCTCGCCTGTGACCGAGGCCGACATGGCGGTCGACCGTTTCCTGCAGGAGGCGGCGCTGTCGCTGTTTCCGGACGCCGGCTGGCTCTCCGAGGAGACGGCCGACAATAAGGAGCGTCTGCTTCGCCCCCGGCTGCTGGTCGTCGATCCGATCGACGGAACGCAGGCTTTTCTGCGCGGCGACAGGCGCTGGGCGGTCTCCATCGCGCTGATCGACCAAGGACGGCCCACGCTCGGCGTCATTCACGCGCCGGCGCTGGAATGGACCTTCGCCGCCGCCGCCGGCCATGGCGCGGCGCTGAATGGCGCGCCGATCCGCGTCGCCGCGCGCGCCGTTCTGGCGGGCGCACGGCTGGAGGCGCCGCGCGGCCTGGCGGCGCGCTTCGCCGGCTCCGAATATAAATTCGCGGTTCAGGACCGCACGCCCTCTCTGGCTCTGCGCGTCGCCGATGTCGCCTCCGGCCGCAATGATCTCACCATCGCTTCCGCGGATTCGAAAGACTGGGACATTGCCGCGGCCGATGTGATACTCACCGAGGCGGGCGGCGTCCTGTCCGAGCTAGAGGGGCTTCCCTTGCGCTATAATCGTCCGCAGCTGCGGCGCGATATGCTGGTGGCGGCGCCGCAATCGATCTTTCCCGAGAGTCTCGCGCTGGCGCGGGCGGTTTCCAAGGGCGTAATATGAGCGAAACGACGACACAGAACGGCGGCGCGCCGCAGGCGCTTCATCTCGTTTTCGGAGGCGAGCTGATCGACCTCCAGGGCGTCGCCTTCCGCGACCCGACCAAGCTCGACATCGTCGGCATTTATTCGGACAACGCCTCGGCGCTCGCCGCCTGGAAGGCGAAAGCGCATGCGACCGTCGACAACGCCCATATGCGCTATTTCGTCGTGCAGCTGCACAGCCTCCTCGATCCCGACACGAATTGAGCTGAGATCGCTCCTCCCGCGCGGCCGATCGACGGCGCGCCCGACGGCCTCTCCGGGCCGGGGCGTCGCGATCGGCCCTTTCATTCGAGGACGGCGCTGCGAGAGCTCGGCCGTCGCATTATTGGCGAGTTCACCGGGGCGTCGATGCCGGTCCTGACGATTTATCGGTTGCTGACCATCGGTTTGACGCCTCTCGCCGGCGTGGCGCTCGGCTGGCGCGCGAGACAAGGCAAGGAAGATCCCGCGCGGCTCGGCGAGCGCATGGGCGCGCCGAGCCTCGAGCGTCCCGCCGGACGGCTGGTGTGGCTGCATGGCGCGAGCCTCGGCGAGAGCCTCGCCCTGCTGCCGCTGGTGGAGCGCTTCATTCAGCGCGGCGTCGAGGTTCTCGTCACCACGGGCACGGTCTCCTCCGCCAAAGTGCTGCGGGCGCGACTCCCCGCCGGCGCTGTGCATCAATACCTGCCGCTGGACGCGCCGCAATTCGTCGAGCGATTCCTCGAGCATTGGCGGCCCGACATCGTGCTCTTCGCCGAGTCGGAGCTGTGGCCCAATATGATCCGCGCGATTCATGCGCGGCGGCTGCCGCTCGTTCTCGTCAACGCCACCATCTCGCGCCGCTCCGCCGCGCGCTGGCGGCGCCTGCCCGGCGGCGCGCGAACCTTGTTCGGCGAGATCGATCTCTGTCTCGCGCAGAACGCCGAGAGCGCCGCGCGCTATCTGGGCCTCGGCGCGCCGCGCGTGCGCGTTTGCGGCAATCTGAAATTCGACGTGCCGCCCCCGCCCGTCGGCGCCGGCCGGCTCGCCGAATTCAATGGCGCCATCGGCCCACGTCCCGTCTGGGCGGCGATCTCCACCCATGCGGGCGAGGAGGAGATCGCGATCGACGCGCATCTCTCGCTTTCCGGCGAGGTCCCGTCGCTGCTGACCATCATCGTGCCGCGCAAGCCCGAGCGCGGCGCCGAGATCGCCGCTCTCGCCAGCGCCAAAGGTCTCGCTGTGGGCCTGCGCTCGCGCGACGGCGAGCCGCGGCGCGGCGTGCAGATCTATGTCGCCGACACAGTGGGAGAGCTCGGCCTGTTTCTCCGCGCCGTCAGCGTGGTGTTCACAGGAAAATCGCTGACCGCCGAGGGCGGGCACAATCCGATAGAGCCGGCCAAGCTCGGCTGCGCGATCCTGCATGGGCCGCATGTCGAGAATTTCGCCGACATATACGGCGAGTTGGCCGCCGCCCGCGCCGCCGCCCGCGTGAGCGATGCGGAATCGCTGGCGCGCGCGCTACAATTCCTGCTCTCCGACCCCTCGCGCATGCGCAAGATGGGCCGCGCCGGCGCCGAGGTGGTGCGAAAGCTCGGCGGCGCCTCGCAGAGCATTATGGCGGCGATCGAGCCCTATCTCGCGCAATCGGCGCTGGAGCAGAAATGAGCCCGCGGCGCCGCATCGCAAATGCGCGCGCCTGACTTCTGGCGACGCACGCCGGCCTCGCCACTGGCGAAAGCTCTGGCGCCATTCGGCGCGATCTATGGCGCAATCGCTTCAGCGCGCATGAGACGGAAGGGCGGGCGCGCCGATCTGCCGGCGATCGTGATCGGCGGGCCGACGCTGGGAGGCGATGGCAAGACGCCGGCCGCGCTCGCCATCGCCGCTCTGCTCGCGGAAATGGGCGAGCGGCCGTTCTTCCTCACCCGCGGATATGGCCGCGGCAAAACGCGAAGCGCGCCTTTTCTCGTCGATCCGAGCATTCATTCCGCGCGCGAGACCGGCGACGAAGCGCTGCTGCTGGCGCGCTGCGCGCCGACCATCGTCGGCGTCGATCGCGCGGCCGGGGCGCGGCTCGCGCGCGATCTCGGCGCGACGGCGCTGGTGATGGACGATGGCTTGCAGAGCCGGCGGCTCGAGCCCGATCTCGCGCTGATGGTCGTCGATGGCGCCTATGGCGCCGGCAATGGCCTGTGCCTGCCCGCCGGCCCGCTACGCGCGCCTTTGCGGCGCCAGCTCGCCGCTGTGGATGCGCTCGTGCTCATCGGCGAGGGCGCCGCAGGAGAAGCGGTCGCCGAATATGCGAGCGCGGCGGTAAAGCCCGTTCTGCGCGCCCGCATCGCGCCCCTCCCCGCGCGCCTCCCCGAGCGCGCGCTCGCCTTTGCGGGCATCGCGCGGCCGGAGAAATTTTTCGCGACGCTGGAAGCTTTGGGGGTCGAGATCATCGGCCGAAAAAGCTTCGCCGATCATCATGCCTATACGGCGCGCGAGATCGCGGCTCTCGAGCGCGAGGCCGCGCGCCTCGGCGCGACGCTGGTCACGACAGAGAAAGACGCGGCGCGTCTGTCCCCCGACATGGCCGCGCGCGTGGACGTTCTGCCGATCCGCCTGCTCTTGGAAAAGGAAGAAACGCTCCGCGAGCTTCTGCGCCGCGCGCTGACGCAGAATTGAGAAGGCTCAAGGCTTCTTCGGGAAGCTGACGCCGATGCGGATGAGCTTGGCGTCGGTGCTCGAATAGGCCTCTTGCAGGTCGACGTTCCAATAGCGGAGCTCTTCCAGCGGTATGGGCTCGCCGGTCACGGCGCAGCGCACATAGGCGCCTGGACGGCGAACGCGGAAGTCGCCATCGCGATATTCGACCTCGGCCTCGACCGCGGCCTGCGGCTGTCGTTCGAACCGGTTCATGCGGATCCTGCGTCTCGCCCGCTCGGTTAAGCGGCGCACCGACGAAATAAACGAGGTCATGCCGAATTTTCAATAGCAGAGACGCAATTGGCAAGGCCGAATCGCACATTGGCGGCCGAGCTTGCGCATGCGCTCCCCAAAAAACCGGCGCACGGCGCCAGCAATCGGCTCGGATGAGCGCCATTGGAGAAGGAATTCCAAACGCGAATGGCCGCCCCAGAGGGCGGCCATGAAGATCGATTCGATATTCTTTCGAAGCGCTCTCACCAGAAGACGTTGGCGCGGGCGAGGAAGAGGCTCGGATGATCGCCGTTGAGGAAGGGGCGGTCGGAAGCCGCGACCATCGTCATGACGCGCGTCCAATTGGCCTGCAGGCGGAAGCCGTTGACCGGATACCAGTTCAGGCCGATGGTCAGATTCTCCTGGCGGCCGCCGAGCGTCGCCGTATTGGCCAGCGCCTTCTGCGCGGCGTTGCCGGCCACGGTCGCCGCATAGACGAAATTGCCGTCGACGAGGCCGCCATTGTTGAGATTGAGCTCGCTGAAGCGTGCAGCGATTTCCCAGGCGCCCCAGCCGCCCTTGTTGACCGGATCCTTGATCTTGATCGCGCCGAAGGTGCCGGGCGAGCTCCAGTTCTTGTCGTAGCCATTATACACTTCGGCTTTCGACTCGCCGGTCAGGAAGAACGAGCCCTGGACATAATATCCACTGGCCTGCAGGCTCGATCCGCCATTATTGCCGAGCAGCAGAGCATTGAGCGGATCACGCTCGTAGCGCGTCGCGATATATTCGCCCTGCAGTGAGAAGGGGCCATAGGCGGCCGCGGCTTCGAAGCCGTAGCTATAGGCGTATTTCAAGCAGCCATTCTTCATGATGAAGGGCGCTGACAGGAGACCGAGGCCGGTCGCGGTCGTCGCCAAGCTGCCGGAGGCCGCGCAAGTCATATCCTGCGCCGTCGAGACGCGGCTCCAGGTTCCGCTGCCGCCCAGAACATCCGCCTCTTCGCGCTCCGTGCCGGCGCCCGGCCGCAAGAAGGCGGCGTCGGTGGCTGCCGTCGAATCGTTCGGCTTGTGATAGCGGAAGGACGAGCCGACATGCAGCAGCTTGTCCTCTTCCTGAAGGGGCGCATAGGTGGCGCGAACCGCCGCGTCCCAATATTGCGCGCCGCTGGTGGGCGGAGCGGTCGCCGTGTCCTGCGGCGAGGTGGAGAAGATGCCCGTCTTGACCGACCACAGCTTGTCGCCGACGCCGACGGCCGCGCCGATGTGGCGGCTGGGCGCGAGAACGGTCGGCATGGCGCGCTCGAGGAAGGTGATATTGCTCGTGGAGCTGGTCGTCTCCATGCTGAAGGGCTCGAAGAAATTGCCGACCTGGAAAGTGACCGGCTCTTTGGTGATTCCTTCCGGCATCAGCTTCTGGCGATAGGCGATGAAGGCGTCGCGTATGCCCGCCACGCCTGTGTTGGTGAAGTCGTATTGGAACCGATAGAACCAGTTCTTATAGGCCTTGCCTTCGACCCAGATCTGCGCGCGGCGGAAGCCGACATTGCTGCGCGACATGGTGTCGGCAGAGCTCGAGAAGCCGCCGTCGGCCTGAATGCGGCCGCCGATCTTGAAGTTGAACGCTTTGTCCTCCGTCTCGACGAAGAGGCCGTTCTTGAAGCTGACGAACACCGGCGGCGGGGCGACGAGCCCGGGCAGGGTCCTGGCGGAATTCAACGCATTCTTGACCTGGACATTGGTCTTGGCCTGATCGGCGACCTTGGCCTCGAGACGCTTGAGCTGCTCCTTCAGCGCCTTGATCTCGCTCGCCGTATCCGCCAGCGCCGAGGCCGGAGCGCCCACCATCCCGCAGAAGGCGGCGAGCGCCACGCCGCCCGAGAGCCGCCGCGCCATTTTCGACCCGATTTCCTGTTCTCTCATCCTAGCCCCCTGCGCTCGGCGTTTTGCGTGAGCGGCTCGGACATTTGTTCGCCGGACGGGATATTCATGTGATCTAATGAATATCTCGCATCGACGACAAGTCTCCCGGGTCCGAACCACACACGCAAGGCGCACGACGATTGCACCGTTTGCCTACTCATCGTTAGATGATGCCCAAATTCTCACCAGCCATGCCCATGTGACGAGCTTCTAGGGGCGAAATGTTCTTTGGATACATCACATGTAATTGTCTTACATTTCGATCGGCCATTTGTGCAAGGCCAGAATCGGCTTCACTTAAGGATTTCCACGTATGTGTTGCCGAATCGACACAATCTGGATGTGGGGCCGCTGTAAGGCGCAACGACATTACGGCGCGAAGCGGCGCGGTCGAGGCGGCGAGACCGGCCGCCGAGCAAAGCCGGCGACAATCGGACGATCCGAATAAATCCGGGGCTTTATCTAGAACTTGCGGCCCGGCCTCACGCCCCATCGCCCGTGGCATTTGGGCAACACCCTAGGTAGAAACCGTTGTCACAATTCGGCGCCGCCGTCTTTTGTGATGATTGTGTCACATAAGGCCTCTAGCGCTGCCATAGCGGTAAGCAATTCAAGGCAGAGGCTGACATGACACAGGTACCGAACGTCCAGACGATCGCGAAGGGCGCGACGCCTTCGAAGCTGCTGGGAGGCGTCGCAGTCCTCGCCCTCGGCGCGTTCGGCGCGCCCACGGCGGCTCTCGCCGACACGCAGAGCGAGATCAAGGCGCTGAAGGCCGAGCTGAAGCGGCTCGAGCACAAGCTCGACGAGCAGGCCAAGACGACCCATCAGGTCAAGAACGCGCTGAATTCGGCCAAGGCCGCGCCGGGCGGCAATGCTCCGCCGCCGGTGTTCGTCAGCTTCAAGAACGGCCTCTTCGTCGAGACCGAGGACCAGGCGTTCAACTTCAAGATCGGCGGCCGCATCCAGGCCGACGGCGGCTTCACCAGCTATCCCTCCGCCTCCGGCTCCCGCAGCAATGTCGGCTTCCGCCGCGCCCGCCTCGAGGTCGAGGGCAAGGCCTATAAGAACTGGTACTACAAGTTCCAATATGACTTCACCGGCACTGGCGTGACCGGCATTCGCGACGCCTTCATCGCCTATCGCGATAAGCTGCTGCCGGAGTCGATCACCAAGCAGCCGATCACCATCCAGATCGGCAGCCAGTACGAGCCGTTCAGCATGGAGACGCTGACCTCCTCGAAGCACATCACCTTCATCGAGCGCGCGCTTCCCGGCGCCCTGGCTCCCGACCGCCATGTCGGCGCCAAGGTCGGCCTCGGCGACAAGCATTGGAGCGTGCAGGCCGGTGTTTTCTCGACCAGCTTCGGACAGGACTCCTCGCAGGCTCCGGCCGCGACCGGACATCAGTATTGGGACCTGACGACGCGCGCGACCTACGCGCCGATCATCGAGGAGGACAAGCTGCTGCATTTCGGCGGCTCGTTCATGTTCCACAAGCCGAACGACTCGACCGCCGCTCAGGATCCGAACAATCTGCTGCCGGGCACCGGCTCGCGCGACGAGACCGACATTCTCAACAACCGCTACATCGTCGTTCCGTCGGCGCAGGCGCTCAACTGCAGCCCCACTTTCAAGGCGGCGACCGGCCTCGCCCTGCTGACGACGCCCGGCTATCTGCAGAATGGCTGTCTGAAGTCCAGCTACAACTACAACTTCGAAATGGCGGCCACTTACGGCCCCTTCTCGGTGCAGGGCGAATATTCCGGCGCTCATTACGAGCGTGATGCGGGGACGGCCGCGCTGCTCGGCAACAATGGCGGCTCGAGCCTCAACTATAGCGGCTATTACGTCCAGGGCTCGGTCTTCCTGACCGGGGAGTCCCGCGCGGCCTCCTATAAGGGCTACGACAAGGACTGGAACACGCCGGGCACGTTCGGCGACGTGGCGATCAAGAACCCGCTCAACAAGGGCGGCCTCGGAGCCTGGGAGTTCGCCGCGCGCTACAGCGAGCTCAATCTGAACAATGGCGGCCTCGTCGACAGCAATTACGCCTATCTGGCGGCCGTCGCCGGCAATGCGGCGCAGCAGGCGATCGCGAAGACCGCGACGCTGGGCGGCCGCGAGGAGAATCTGACGCTCGCGCTCAACTGGTATCCGGTGCGGGGCGTCCGCTTCCAGGCCAATTGGACGCGCGCCATGACGCTCGTCGCTCCCTCCGACAAGCCCTATCTCAACGGCCAGCATCCGAGCACCTTCCTCGCTCGCGCCCAGGTCTTCTGGTGAGAGCAGAGGCCGGGCCTCTTCGGTCCCGGCACGATGTCAATCGAGAAGAGGCCGCCCTTCGGGGCGGCCTTTTTCGTTATAGAACTGAACTTTACGACGTGACATTTCCGCAACAGCCGCCGCTGAAAACCTCCCTTGCCGACCACCAGCCTAGTCAGCACCTATAGTCTATGATTAGTGTGTACCACTTAGGCGTTAATACGGGGACACTGATGAACGGGCATAAGGGATCGCGCGGACGGACAATGCGGCGGCTCTCGGGCGGCGTCTCTCTCGCCGCCTTCGCAGCGACTTTCGGACTTCCTGCTTCCGCGCTGGCGGATACGGCGAGCGAGATCAAGGCGCTGAAGGCTGAGCTCAAGCGGCTCGAGGCCAAGGTCACGCAGCAGGCCAAGGATCACGCCCAGGTCAAGAACGCGCTCAACTCCGCCAAAGGCGCGCCGGCGGCCAGCGCGCCGCCGCCGGTCTTCATCTCCTTCCGCAACGGCCTCTTCGTCGAGACCGAGGATCAGGACTTCAATTTCAAGGTCGGCGGGCACCTGCAGATCGACGGCGGCTTCGCCTCCTCGGCCGACACCATCTCCCGCTCCAATGTCGGCTTCCGCCGCGCCCGCCTCGAAATCGAAGGCAAGGCCTTCAAAAACTGGTTCTACAAGATCCAATACGACTTCACCGGCTCCGGCGTCGCCGGCATTCGCGATTTCTATCTCGCCTATCGCGACAAATTGCTCCCGTCGGAGATCAGCTCGCAGCCGGTCACCTTCCAGATCGGCAATTTCCGCGAGCCCTTCAGCCTCGAATCGACCGAATCGTCGAAATATTTCACCTTCATCGAGCGCTCTCTGCCCTCCGTTCTCTCGCCGAGCCGCCATACCGGCGCGGCGGTCGCCGTCGGCGACAAGCAGTGGAGCGTCAAGGCCGGCGTCTTTTCGACCAGCCCGCAGGACACGGCGACCGCTCCGCCCACCGGCGAATCGCAATATTGGGACGCAGCCGTGCGCGGGGTCTATGCGCCGATCGTGGAAGAGGACAAGCTCCTCCATCTCGGCGGCTCCTTCAAATATCACAGGCCCAACAACACCACCGCGGCGACCGACGCCGCCAATCTGCGCCCCGGCCAATCCTCCGAGCGCGAGGAGACCGACGTGCTCGGCGGCGGCGGCGCGCTGACCCGCGTCTCCGCGGCGCAGGACCTTTCCTGCGGCGCCTCGGCGGCCAGCCTCAACATAGCGACCACCGGCGTCGGCCTGCTCAGCGCGCCCTTCGCGCGGCGCTCGAGCTGCCTGAAATACTCCTATAATTACGGTTTCGAGGCCGCCGCCGCCTATGGCCCGGTCTCGCTGCAGGGCGAATATATCGCCGCTCAATATGAGCGGGACGCCACCAACGCCTTCCTCTACGGCAATGGCGGCGGAAGCAGCCTGCGTTACAGCGGCTATTATGTCTTGGGCTCCTTGTTCCTGACCGGCGAGTCGCGCGCGGCCTCCTACAAGGGCTATGACAAGGACTTCAACACGCCGGGCAGCTTCGGCGAGGTTCAGATCAAGAACCCGCTGAACAAGGGCGGCTATGGCGCCTTCGAGCTGGCGGCGCGCTACAGCGAGATCAATCTCAACAATGGCGGTCTCGTCGACAGCAGCTTCGTCTATGCGGCGACCGTGGCCGGCAACGCCGCGCAGAAGGCGCTGGCCAGCACCGCGACGCTCGGCGGACGCCAGGACAATTTCTCCCTCGCGTTGAACTGGTATCCGGTCAAAGGCGTGCGCTTCCAGGCCAATTGGACCAAGACGCTGACGCTGATCGCGCCCTCCGATCGCCCCTTCCTCAATGGCGACCATCCCAGCCTCTTCCTCGCCCGGGCGCAAATCTACTGGTGAGACGGACCTTCGGATCGAAGCGTCTTTCATGACGCTCCAATTCATGCGCGGCCGCCCCTTTCGGGCGGCCGTCGCATTTTGGGCGACGCGATCCGGCCGGGGATATTTCCGTCGTGCAGAAAATACAATATTAAATTAAGAAGTTCGCGTCGCCGATTCGGCGCAGCGTGCGTAATCGATACATTTACCTAAGCGTAAATACGTAATTCGATTAATCACCGCTTCGCCGGATTTCAAATATGCCTAATATAGTCCGCATTTCTATTGTCATAGCGGCAGTCGCGCAAGGCCTCGCCGCGGGGCGCGCCGAAGAGCTTCCGAAACGACAGGCTGCTCCTGTCGAGTATGTTCGTATTTGCGATCAATATGGCTCGGCCTTCTTCTATATCCCCGGCAACAACACCTGCCTGCGCATCGGCGGCGCCGTCGTCGCCGAATGGCGCTCGTGGAGCACCTCCTACCGCATGTCGCGCAACATCATCGCGACCGACAACCCTTTCGCCTTCGGCCCTAGCGTCAACGCGAATCCGCTCGGCATTCCGGGCCATGTTCCTCTCCTCGGCTATTCCAATCCGCGCAGCGGCGACAATAGCGGCTTCGTCGGCATCGGCCGGGTCGAGATGGACGCCCGCGCGCCGACCGACTACGGCACGATGCGCGCCTTCATTCGACTCGAATCGCAATTCGGCTCGGACAGCAGCGCGGCGACCGGCTCGCTCAGCGGCTCGCAATATTTCGGCGCCGCCAATTTCTCCAACGGCAATGTGTTCCGGACGACGGCGCGCGAGACGACGATCCTCAACAAGGCTTTTCTGCAATTTGGGGGCATTACCGCCGGCCGCGTGCAGTCCTTCTTCGATTTCTACACCGACAATATCGATTGGGAGGCGCTGCGCGGCTCCAACTCCACCGTCGGCGCGCTGGCCTATACCTATAGTTTCCGTGACGGCGCCTCGCTCAGCTTCTCGCTCGAGGACAATGTATCGCGACGCGGCTTCATCGGTTCGACGATCGGCGCCTTCAATTACGTCGCCGCGGTTTACGGCCTCTCGGGCGCTGCGGCGGACGCCGCGGCGGCGGCCTGGGGAACGCGCTTCACCGGCGTGCCGGACGGCGTGCAAATTCCCGAGATCGTCGGCGCCTTCCGCATCGACCAGCCCTGGGGCGCCGTGCAACTCTCCGGCGCCGCGCATCAGCTGCGCACATCCACCTACACACGCAACGCCACGGTGGCGACGCCCGTCACCGGACTGCCGCTCGGCACAGCCATCCCCGTCGTTTCGCAGGAGGATTACGGCTATGCGTTCCAGCTCGGATGGCAGTTCAATCTCGACAGGCTCGCCCCGGATATTTTTTCCGAGGGCGACAAATTATGGGTGCAGGGAACCTACGCCCGCGGCGCCGTCGGCTATCTGATGGGCAATAATCTCAGCTTCAACGGCGGCCCGGTGAATGGCAACGCCTTCTACGGCTATGGCAATGGCGGCGTCAAAGCCAGCAATGGCTGGGAGTTTCTGAGCTTCGACTGCATATGGACCGCCGCCGCCCATTGCGACAAATCGATCGGCTGGGTCGGTCTGGCGGCATTCAAGCATTATTGGACGCCGACGCTCTCCTCCGGCGTCTACGGCTCCTTGATGGAGCTCTATTACAGCCCGAGCGCCATAGCAGATTTCGGCGGCGGCGTCGGCGCGGTGAACACGACCGAATATCGGGTCGGCTCCAATCTCATCTGGACGCCGATCAAGAATTTCGATCTCGGCGGCGAGCTGATGTATCTGCGCGACAATCACCACAACCGGCCGGTGGGGCTCGCGCCGGACATTGCGCTGTGGTCGGTGGGCCTGCCGTCCTGGAAGGGCGCGAATGCGACAGTAGAGGGACGCGTGCGCCTGCAGCGCTCGTTCTGACGCCGAGAACTCCTTGCTCGGCCGTGTCTTCTGCAGGCGAACCGTTTCCCGCTTCGCGCGAAAACGCTAGCTCTCGCGCGGGAAGACCCCGTCCGCCTCCATCATCTCGAGCAGCATGCCCTCGCGCAGGCCGCGATCGGCGATGCGCGTGCGGGAGGCCGGGAAGACGCGGCGAATCGCCTCGAAGATCGCGCAGCCGGCGAGCACGAGATCGGCGCGCTGCGGGCCAATGCAGCCATTGGCGGCGCGCTGATCGAAATCCATGGCGCGCAGCGAATCGATGGCGCGCGTCGCGTCCTCGTCCGAGAGCCAGAGCCCATCGACGCGCCAGCGATCATAGCGCTCGAGGCCCAGATGCACGCCGGCCAGCGTCGTCACCGTGCCGGAGGTGCCGAGCAGATGGAAACGCTCGCAGCGGCGCTCCGCCGCCGTGCGCTCGGCGAAGGCGACGAGCCCCTCGAGCGCGCGCGCCGTCATCGCCTCGTAAATGGCCGGCGTCACGCTCTTGCCGCCGAATCGCTCCGCCAGCGAGACGACGCCGAGCTCGAGCGAGGTCCAATGGCGCAATTCGCAGCCCTGCGCGTCGCGGGTCAGCCACACCAGCTCGGTGGAGCCCCCGCCTATGTCGAACAGCAATATGCTCTCGGCGCGCGGGTCGGCGAGCGAGCCGCAGCCGCGCGCGGCGAGGCGCGCCTCGGTCTCGCGATCGATGACCTCGAGCAGCAGGCCGGTGCGCTCATGCACGCGCTCGACGAATTCGGCGCCATTCTCGGCCGCGCGGCAGGCCTGGGTGGCGATGAGCCGGGCGCGGGAGACGCCGCGGACGCTCATTTTCTCGCGGCACACGTCCAGCGCCTCCAGCGTGCGCTCGATCGCCTGCTCGCAGATGCGACTCGAGGAGCCCATGCCCTCGCCGAGCCGCACGATGCGGGAAAAGGCGTCGACGATGCGCAGCAGGTCGGTCTTGCGCCGTGAGCGCTGCTCCGGCCGCGCGATCAGCAACCGGCAATTATTGGTGCCGAGATCGAGCGCCGCATAGACATGATCGTCGCGCCGCTCGCCGGGCGCGCGGGCGTTCCGCGCGGAGGCGCCCGGATCACCCGCGCCGTCCACGGATGCGCGCATCCCCGCTCCAGCGCGCGGCGCCTCGCCTCCGCCCAGGCCCCCGCCCCAATGTTCCGGCTTTTTCAACCCGCCTCCCGATCGGCCTTTTCCGCCCGCCGCCGATCTTTGTCTCGACGAACTCTCATGGCCGATCGCGGGAAGTGTAGCAAGGCCGGCGCGAATGCCAAGGAGCGCGTTTACGGGCCAAGCTGGCGGGCGGGGCCGACCGGCGGGAGCGACGCCATTGTGGGAACCGGCCAAGGTCACGCAACGAACCGCGCCGATCATGTTGACAGAGGCGCGTCCTCTCTTTAGATCACCGCGACGCGCCGCTTCGCCGCGCGACCGTTGGGGGATAGTTCAACGGTAGAACAGCGGACTCTGACTCCGTTAATCTTGGTTCGAATCCAGGTCCCCCAGCCAAACTCTATAAAATCCCTAGAGTTCCACGCTCTTGCAAAAGAGCGCCGTTTTCGCGCGCCCCGAGGTCCAAAGCATTGGTCCAAAATGGGGTCCAAAATCCATGAAGAGCGGCTGCAATCTGCGCCGGCGCGCCTCCGCCTATCAGTTCCGTTTCGCCCTGCCGCAGCGGCTTGCGTCTTTCTTAGGGCGGAGAGAGATTGTCGTGGGGCTGCGCACGACCGCCTATCGGCTCGCCATCAAGCGGGCGCGCGTGCTGCGGACGCGCGTGGAGAGGCTGATGGAGGAACTCGATCTCGTTACGGTCAAGGCCGAGGCCGAAAGGCTCGTGCGCGCCTGGATCGACAGGCAGGTGGCGGCGGTCGAGAACAATCTCGCCAGCCATGGCGCCTCCTATTTCGACGCCGAGGAGGCCGCGCGACTCGGGCCGGAATTCCTCCAAGAGACCCAAAATCTGTTCTACACGGTGGCGCGAATCGATCACGAGGATGACCTCCGTCCAGCGATCGCCGCGCTTCTCGCGGGCCAGATGGCGGAGGCGCGCCCGTTCCTTCGAGAGGCCATGAAGATGGCCTGCGCCGAGATTGGCATTGCGGAAGAGAAATTGGACGGGCCGGCTGGCCCCATGATCGAGCGCGCGGTGCTGCGCGGCTTCCTGACTCTGTTCGATGAGAAGTTCGCCATCGAGGGCGGCGAGGTCGAGCCCGTGCCGCGATACGTGGCCGCGCCAGCGCAGCCGACGCCGCAGCCCGCGGCGGCTCCCGCCCCCGCGCCGGAAAAGCCCTTCTTCGCCGCCTGGGACACCTTCGTCGAGAGCAAGACGAGGGTAAAAGAGTGGAAGGCGGACATGCCGAACAATGCGCGCTCGGCCCGCAACACATTCGAGGCGCTGGTCGGCGATCCGCCGCCGACGCGAATCACGAAGGCGGTCGTCTCCGACTATAAGGCCGACCTCCTTCGTCTGCCGCGCTACTACGACAAGGCGCGCCAGTGGCGCGATCTGCCCCTGGCCAAGGTCGGCGCCGCCGTCGAGAAATTCCGCGACGAGAATCCGAAGGAGACGGTTCCGATGCTCACGCCGACGACGGCCAATAAGCATCTGACCAATCTCTCCACCTATTGGAATTGGCTCGAGCAGAACGGCCGCCTGCCGGAGGGGCTGAAAAATCCCTTCCCCGGCCTCAAATCCAAGCGCCGCCGAGGCCGCGCCGCTCGCGAGGAGCGGCAGATGTGGCCGGAGGCGTTGGAGCGCAAGCTCTACGAGTCGCCCGTCTGGACAGGATGCCTTTCGATCCATCGCCGCAGCAGGTCCGGACCGAATATCTACCGCGACGCCTTGTTCTGGGTTCCGCTTCTCGGGCGCCTGCTCGGCGCCCGCGAGGACGAATTGTGCTGCCGCAAGGTCGGCGACGTAAAATTCCTCGACGGCCTCTGCTATCTCGAAATCCGCGGCTCGAAGACCGACTCCTCCGATCGCGACGTGCCGCTGCCGCGCCTCATCTTGGATTTCGGATTCCTGGAATATCGCTTTTACGGCCGCGCGCCGGAGGAGCCGCTGTTTCCGGAGCTGATCGCCCAGGGGCCGGCAAATCGGCATTCGGACGCGTTCGGCGGGCGTTTCAGCCACTATCGCAAGCAGATCGGCGTGAAAGAGCCGCTCGTCGACTTTCATTCCTTCCGGCACAATGTCACGACCGACCTCAAGAACACGGCGGGCCTCAACACGGGCTGGATCGACGAGATCACCGGGCACGCGAGCGACGAGCGCACGAGCGAGAGCACGCGCTACACGAAGCTGATCTATCTCACCAATCTGAAGACGGCGATCGACGAGGTGACCATCGCCGCCGATCTGTCGCATCTGCGCTACGACGGCCCCAGGGGCGTCGCTGCGCCGGGCGCGCAGGAGGATATCGCAAAATTCCGCAAGCTCGCCGAGCAGGAGATGCGCAAGAAGGAGGGACGGAACGAAGTGACGGTGAAATTGAAAATGAAGCCGAAGACAAAGGTGAAGGCGAAGGCGTGAGCGAGCGACGAATAGACGCGCCGGTCGTGTCACAAATTTCTGTCTACAGAGCGACACGCATCACGGCCAACGACACGCGAATAGTGACGTCGCTCGTCGGGGAATGACCCGCGGACGAGGTCGACGAATTTCGGCGTCGATGATGTTCGTCGACGCCACCGCCACTGTCGCCATCGCCTGCGGCGAGCCCGAGGCGGAAGAACGCGACATACGGCCGGTGTGCGCAGCCCGTCGTTTCATATCGCCCACCGACCATATTATGGGCAATGACCGATCCGGCGCACTCACGGCCCCATTTACGGCTTGGGGCAGGCGGTTACAGACACGCTCCTGCCGACACCGAGCATGCCCATGCAAGCTTCTGCGCGATCGGCGTCGAGACCGCCTGCTCTACGGGCCGACCGCAATGGGACCGAAATGCTCATGACGAGCGCCGGCTGGACGCGCATATGGATGGTCCTCCCGACAATCGCGCGATTTCACATCGAGATCGCAACGGGTCGCCGCGAAATGAATGTCTGGACTTTGTTCGGCTCGACACGCTTTCCGCGCCGCGTCGGTTCCGGTCGAGCGAATAGCGCCGCCTCGAGGCAACGCAGGGAGAATCGGCTGAATGATGGCGCTTCTGTCACGGGTGACATTCGGGATCGTGAGCGCAATGTTGATGCTGCTAGCTCTGGCGCTCGTCGCATTTGGCGCGCTCGAGCTGGTCGCCGAGCTGAAGAAGTCCTGGCGCGAGGGCGGCAATGCGCTTCTTACTGCGATCGGCTATGTCGTCATCGCGATAGCGGTTTTCGACGTCGCCAAATATTTCGTGGAAGAAGAAGTCATACGTCGCCCTGGGACACTCACCGCGTCCGAGGCGCGGCGCAGCCTTTCAAAGTTCATCTCGACGATCGTCATCGCCGTGTTCATCGAAGGTCTGGTCATCGTATTTCAGGTGAGCAAGCAGGACGTAGCGCAAATGCTCTATCCGATAGCGCTGCTCGTGACGGCCGTTCTGATCGTGCTCGGACTTGGCGTCTACCAGCGACTGAACGTCGAGGTCGAGCGCCAAAGCGCCCGAAAGGAGCAGAGCAAGAGCGGCGACGACAAAGACGAGCAGGCTGACGTTCGATCACGGCCACGCTCGACATGAGGCGCTGCGTGGAATTCGAGAAATGTGGGTCCGACCCACGAAAACTGGAGCACGGCCATGAAACTTCGCATCGGCTATGAGCTTCGATACGACTTTCCGCAGCCGACGCCGGCCATCTTGATTCTCAACGTGCATTTCACGCGCGTTTCCGATCTCTCTTGGCCCGACCACATCTCGATTGCGCCCGTTGCTCCGATCTCGGGATACCGCGACAGCTTCGGCAATTGGTGTAGCCGCGCCGTCCTCGGGCCGGGCAGCACGCTCATCTCGACCAACGCGCTGATACGCGACTCCGGCCTGCCGGATATCGTCACCTCGGGAACTTACCAATCGCCTGTAGAGAGCTTGCCGGAGGAAACACTGGTCTTCCTGTTGCCGAGTCGCTTCTGCGAGAGCGACCGACTTCTAGAACTCTCTTGGACGCTATTCGGCGCCGCGACGCCCGGACGGGGCCGCGTGCAGGCGATCTGCGACTTCGTGCATGACCACATCTGCTTTGGTTACGAGCACGCGCGGGCGACGCGGACGGCATGTGAGGCCTATGAAGAGCGTCTCGGCGTCTGCCGCGATTATGCGCATCTGGCCATCGCCTTTTGCCGCGCGCTGAACATTCCGGCGCGCTACTGCACCGGCTATCTCGGCGACGTGGGTACGCCGCCTCCCTATCCGCCCGGGGATTTCGCTGCCTGGTTCGACGCCTACATCGGCGGCGCTTGGCAAACATTCGATCCCAGGAACAACACGCCCAGGATCGGGCGCGTTCTGCTGGCGCGCGGGCGCGACGCAGCGGATGTGGCGATGGTCACGACCTTCGGTCCCAACAAGCTGGAAAATTTTCGTGTCTGGACAGATGAGGTCAGCGAAGACGCCGAATGATGCACGGACGTGGTGGGTCGGCAATTGCTCCCTCGATCTCAATCGGAGCAATCCTCGACAGCGCCCGCTCGTTGGACGAGTTCGTGAAACGCGATGAAGCTCGGCCCGCGAACAATTCAATGGGCCTGCTTCATCTGCGCATGCAAATCGATGGCCGCCGCAAATCGCTTGACGCGCACCAGGCCTTCACGCCGCAACGTGAACGATATGCCCCCTCCGCGCTCGCGCGAGCAGGTTTGCATGAACCTCCAAACACGTCGGCTTCAGGCCCGCCAAAATCGCATGGGCTCGTGTCGACTCCGCGCCACGTCCATGCACAAAGACCAAAGATCCATCGGCCCTCAATGTTTGCTCACAATCGAGAACGATTTCCTCCGGAATGCCGAGATCACAGAGCGCATCGACCAAGGCGCTCGCGCCGCTGGATGACAGCGCGCCGGCGACTTGTCGCTGGATGAGAGGTGCAATGGCGCCGAGCGCCACGACCGGTCCGGTAGATGGCGAAGTCGAAAAGACTCCTCCAGCAGATAGCTCACATAGGCCACCCCAAAATGCGCCATAGTTTTCCCACATACGGATCTGTCCGCCGACATTGTGAAAGCCCACGCCATCTCTATCAGAGCAATATCCGCGTCCGACGACGCTCAATCGCCCGGTGTCGAAGCCGGCCTGCGACAGCGTCTTGACCGCGGTCGCGGCCTGAAAGTGGTACGCGAAACTCGCGATCGATATTTCATCGATGCGTTTCATGAGTGCCTCCTTTCGAGAAGGCGAATGGGGCGATGAGCGCGACGCAGTGGCGTCGACGGCTGTGAACGCGCCGAGCAGCGGGGGAATGCGCACAAGCCGAATAATTCCGCCGAACGATCCCGGCGAGCGTTACGCGGCCCGGAGCACGACCACGAGTTTCCCAAAGACGACGCTCGAGCGAAGTTCATCGAGCCGAGCGGCGCGGACGTTCTGAGCGTCCATGGACGCGATTTATCGCCAACTCGTCCCGTGCACGAAAGGATTGGACTTCCGTTGCGAGATCCGGTCTCGATATCGAGCGGTCGACATCTGTAATATAGGCGCCTTAGCGGCGACGGTCAGCCTCGGTAAATACTCTAGGCGTTGCGCAGGGTCGCCATGGCGATGTCGCGCTTTATTGGGAGAACTTCGACAAGCCCGAATGCAACGAGGAGGCGACATGCAAAATCGACAGATATGCTCGCCTGGGCGTGCTCATCGTCAATCCGACCGACAATTTTCTCGAGCCGCTGCTGATCAGCAGCGCCGCCGACATTCCTCTCGTCATCGCCTTCCTCGGCGCGATGGGCGGCCTGCTCACCTTCGGCTTGGTCGGATTGTTTCTCGGCCCGCTCATTCTCGCCGTGCTGCTCGCCATATGGCGGAAACGGCTGGAAGGAAACGCGCCCGAAGTGGAGCGCTGCCCCCGCAACGCGCCGCATTGATCGATGTCGAGACGATCATTTCGCGTCGACGTCCGCGTCCCGATACGGTGCGTGAAAAAAGCCACTGCTCCGCCGACCTGCCGCTCTCGGCCAGCGCACCCATCTCGAGGCGGCGTCACATGTCGCCGGAAAAGCGCCCACTGCGCCACTCGTTAAACTCCGTATGCGCCCTAGTTAATGACAAACCAACGGGACATAAACCACAGGGGATCATGTCATGGACAAGGAAAGCATCAAGGGCGCGGGACAGAAGATAAAGGGCAAAATCGAAGAAGTCGCGGGGAAGGTTCTCGGCGACAAGGAGCTTGAGCTGCATGGCAAAGCCGATCAGCTCGGAGGCGCGGTTCGAAGCGCGGTCGGAGAGGCGAAGGATACGATAAAGGACGCGATCAAGGACGCCAAGAAAGTCTAAAGCGCGATCTGACGAAGGGAACGGGGCGTCGTCGTCGACCACGGAGGCGTACGGAGCTCCTGGGCTCTTCGTCGCGCTCTTTCCCCCGCGCCTCTGCGGGTTTCCCTTCGCGATTTGCACTGTCGGCGCCTGACAATCGGAGCGAAATCGGTTCATCTCGGATTGCGATTCCGCTCCGTCGGCCTAATTCAAGGTATGATCCGGTTCGTGAAATCTCCAGAAATTGCTTTAAGGGAGTAGGCCCATGAACATCAGCATCGAGCACCTCCAGCCGATCGTCTCGCTGCTCGCCGGCGTTCTCATTCTGATCATCCCTCGGCTCCTCAACTACATCGTCGCGATCTTTCTGATCGTATCGGGAATTCTGGGGCTCGGGTGGATCAAGTGACGACGAGCGATAGCACTCCGAAATGTCATCTCCGAGTGGCGACGCACGCCGCCGAAAAACGATAGCGTGCAATTAGGTTTTGGCATTCATTGAATGCATTTCCTCTGGTTGTCGCAACGTCGGCGCGCCCGAGAGGGCGGGCCGGCGCTCTTTGGCGTCATTGCATGATTGCACAGCCGCGCTATGTTTTTTGAAAGAGCTTTCCCGACGACCTGAAGCAGGCCGTCGAAGGCGTCGAGCAGCTCGTTCGAATCTCGATATTGGAAAAAGCCCCTCGCAGTCGGGCTGAATCGAGACGGCCGCAACCGGGGAGACACGCTCATGTCGATCGGGCTCATACTCGTCATTCTCCTTATCATCTTTTTGTTCGGTGGCTTCAGCGGCCGCTTCGGCGGCTATGGCTATGGCTACGGTCACGGCGGCGTCGGCGTGATCGGCATTCTTCTGATCATCGTCGTCGTGTTGCTTCTGACAGGACGGCTTTGATCGAGACCGCCGCCACTCGATCGGTGTAACGTGCATGGAAAGCGCGCGCGGACGACTTGTTCGCACCAACTTAGGCGTCGCGCGAACGGGGTCGGATGAGTCGTCTTCGCCTGCACGCTGAGAAGCACCTCGTCGATCGCATCGGTTGGCTGAGAGCCGCAGTGCTCGGGGCCAATGATGGAATTGTCTCGACCGCGAGCCTGATCGTCGGCGTAGCCGCGGCGACCGCGGCGCGAAACGATGTTTTGATCGCGGGCGTCGCTGGACTGGTGGCCGGAGCCATGTCGATGGCCGCGGGCGAATATGTGTCCGTCAGCTCGCAATCCGACACCGAGCGAGCGGATATCACGCGTGAACGTAAAGAACTCAGCGACAACATCGCATTCGAACTCGATGAGCTCGCCGACGTCTATGTCACACGCGGTGTAGATCGAGAGCTCGCGCTTCGAGTCGCCGAGCAAATGATGGCGAAAGACGCCCTGACTGCCCACGCGCGCGATGAGCTCGGAATTTCAGAGATCACTACCGCCCGTCCGGTGCAAGCGGCGCTGACATCCGCAGCTACGTTTTCGCTGGGCGCCGCCATGCCCTTGCTCATGGTCGTCGTGGCGCCTGTCGGCACGCTCGTCCCCGTCGTTTCCGTCGCGTCCTTGGCCTTCCTCGCGCTTTTAGGCGCCATCGGAGCAAGAGCAGGCGGCGCCGATGTTCTGCGCGCGACGGCCCGAGTGACATTCTGGGGCGCATTGGCGATGGCCCTCACCGCCGGCATCGGGAAAATTTTCGGCACGGTCGTTTGAAGATTGGATTCACGAGAGGGTCATGCTTTGTGAAAACCGGAGCGAGCGACGCATGGCGGCCGCGCGCGACACGGAACGCAACATTCGCCGCAGCCCGGTCTCGGTCCTGCGACGTTGGATAAGAAGGTCGCCGCCGCGGATCGGTTTTCAAGTTGCGAAGCGAGAATCAGGCGATCACGTCCTCGGCGCCCATCCGCTTCGGACACTTCGCGCTAATCGCCCGGGCACCTACGCCCTTATCGAAAATGCGCACGATCTCCTCGTCTCCGGTCTGCGCGGCGTCAGATTTCGATGCGTCGCTCAGTCCCCGCGGAGGAACTCGGGGAGATCGGCGGCGCCGTCGTCGCCTCTTCCGGCGCCCCCGTCCGGCGCCCCGGACGCCGGAATGTCCAGATTCGACACGAGGCTCTCCGCGGTCGAGGCCTCGGCGTCCTGGGCCGCTCCCTCCGTCACGCGCTCGGCCGGACCATCCTCCTTCAACTCCGCCTTCTGCTCTTCCGGCCCCGCCTTCAGCTCCCCCTCCGCCTGCTGAGGCGCCGCGGAATGACCACGCAGGGGAGAGCTGCGTCCGCGCGTCGGCGCGCCCGAAGAAGCCCTCCCACGCTTGTCCGCGCCATCGAGCGGCGGTCTGTCGGGCTCGGCATCGTGATCGACCTTCGCTTTGGCTTCCTCGCTGACCGTCTCCGACGCGGCCACCGCGGCCGAAGGGGCGGCCGCGCTCGGCTCCGTCTCCCGGTCGTGTGCGCTCGCGTCGTCGCCGCTTTGCGCGGGCTCGGCGCCTTTTCCATTGCCAGCGCCCGAGGAGTCCGCGTCCGGAGTCACCATGACCTGGCCGGAAGCTCCGACGATGGCGCGGATAACCGAGGGCGCCGCGACGCCGTGCCAAATCCAGCAGACGATGCCACGTCTCCGTGTATCCGTGTGACGAATGAGCCCCTGCGCCGTGAGCGCCTGCTCGAGCTCCGGCTCTCGCTCCCGAAGAGTCACGAACAGATCGCGAGGCCGCATGTCGGGCGCTTTCGCGAACTCCAACGTCGCAGCGCCTCGCTGATGGAGCATACGGCGCTGATGCGGGTCCGCCAGCAATTCGGCCAGCAGGTCGCACCCGCCATAGAGCATTTGGGGGGTCACGTCCGGCAGCGGCTCCGCGAGATGCGATTTGATCGCGAGTTGCAACGTCTGGCGCCAAGCCGTTTTTTCAGCTTTCGTCACCGAGGCGAGCGCAGCGTGATATTCGGTGGACACCTGGGCGAACGTGGCCAAATCGGGGATGATCATCACGCACCTCGCTAAGCTGAACGATTAAGCTATATCACAGGCTCACTCGAGCATTTACATTTGTCAAGCGAATTTTTCATACGACTTTCACAAGGATTTTCCCGGGCAATGAGCGATAATCTCGACGACAATCCCGACATGATTTCGAAATGCGTACGCATGCGCACTTAAGAGCTATGGAATCCCACCACCGTTGTTCGAGGTAGCTATCAGAAAGCGCTGGACCCCTCGAATTACAAGATTCATTCGTTCCTCTAGGCGCCATCTAGATTTACAGACACGCTGAAACTGGAGCGCTCCAAAGGCGCCAAATCGCCAAGATTCGAACTGTCCCAGCAATAGCGCTACCGATTACGTGATCGATCTCGCATACCGGCTCTGCTAGGGGATCAGACCTCGAGAGAAATTTACAGGACTGTTATGGAGACCGCTCCACGTGGACCTGTCAGTGCCGTGTTACTCCATGGCTATGAAACGGATTTATCCGTTTATGTAACGGAATTGTCCGCGGACAATTCCGTTACATAACATGACTTTTTCTCGTCGATCTCTACGAATCGAGCTACCATCGAAACGTTGATTTTTTTGATTTTCGTCGGCACAAAGCACAAAACTGAACACAAATTAAACACATTTAATCATATGATATTTAGCATCACTGCCTTTATTTTTGGCCGGATCCATGGACGCAACCCCTATTCCCGAACCGCGCCGCGGTCGTCGTCGTAGATCCGATCACGCCAATGGCGGCGCGACATTGAAATAGGAAAATCGGCGTGGCGGTCAGCGAGCAGACTATCTCCGCCTATATGGTCCGCACGACGCAATTGCGGTGGCAATGCGCCAGCATGCTCATGATTGACCTCGCCACGCTGACATGGCCGCGTTTCGTCGAGTGGCTCATTGCGCAGCGACCGCGGTGGAGCCGGTCGACATGGCGGACCTACAAGCGCTCGGTCATCGAGGTCATGAAGCGCGAGCACCCGGACGAGTGCGGCGCGATGGCGGAGCTGGGCGCAGCGACACAAACCGGCGCGAGAAAAAAGACCGACCAGACGTCGGCGGCCAAGGCGACGCGCTTCGGGACCGATGAGCGAGAGCGGATTTTCGCGGATCTCCGACTCGGGCGATCCAACCGGGCGCTGGAGCTCATAGCCTTCATACGCGCGACATGCACGACGGGCCTGCGCCCGACCGAGTGGCGCGGCGCCGTTCTGGAGGTGTCCTCGGACGGCTCCGTCCGACTGGTGGTCAAAAATGCAAAGGCCACGAACGACCGCTCTCATGGCCCGCACAGGACGCTACATTGGCGCCATCTGCCGCCGGAGACATTGGGCGCGATTTCGCGGACCATTGCGATCGCGCGGGAATCTCCTTCCGCGGCCGAATACGAAGCCCATCGCAAAGCCCTGCAAAACCTGCTCGGCTCCGTGAGCCGTCGCCTGTGGCCTGATCGCGCCAAGCATTTCGCGCTCTATTCATGCCGGCGCGAATTCATCGCCCAAGCGAAAAGGGCCTATTCGCCCGTCGAAATCGCGGCGCTCGTCGGCCACAGCGTCGACAGGACGGCGCAGTCCCATTACGGCCGAGTCACGAAATCAGGCGCGCGCGACATCTCGCTGCCGACCCCGGATCGCGGAGACGTGGCTCGTGTGCGCGCGATCGTCGCGCCGCGACTTGCGGCGTTGTCACGGGTGCACGAGAAGGCGGCCAAAGAGAAGGCCGGCAAAGAGGCTCCCTCGCGCGAGCTCGAATGCTTCCATGACGCGACTTCGGCCGCGGAATTCGCGGAAACGGCGATCACAGATCACGCGGACGGGGCCGAGGAATCGCCGCGATCGGCCGAGAGCGCCGACGCCGACGCGCCGTCCATCACGCTCGACACAGACCCCGCCGCCTCCATCGAGGGTCCCACGATCGACCTCGTTCCTGAGCCCTCCGCGCAGGTGGACGAAGCGAAAGAGGCTCCCGACGAAAGCGAGCGCCTCCAGATGGCGCTTCGAGAAAAGCCGCCGATCCCGGCTTCTGGGGATGTCGATCACGCCCCCGAGATCGTCGAGCCGCGACCCAAGACCATTTCGCAAACGCAAGAGAGCGCCGACAAACTGGCTCCGTCAATCGTGCTCGAGGGGTCGCAAGAGCCGCCTCCGGCCGCGGCGCCATTCGCCGAATGCACGGCCGCGGATCACGAGGCCACGGTCTCGCCGCGATCGACCGAAGACCCTGACGCCACTGCGCCGTCCGAGGGTCCGACGATCGATGCGTTTCCAGAGCCTCCCGCGAAGCCGGACGGGGCCAAAAAGGCCCGCGACGAAGGCGAACGCCTCTGGCGAGCGTTTCAAGAGGAGCAACGACGATCATTCGACGCCGCGCCCTCAAAAAACCGTCACAGAAAAAAGGACGCCGTTCACGAGGCCAATTCGGCCGCCTCATCGTCGGAGAGCTCGACCGACGTCGAGCCGAAGCACAAGGATATCCCGTAGAGGCTCGGGCCGCCGAGGAATTCCGCAGAAATTCATCGCGCCAGCCGGCAATTTGCGTGACCAAAGAGCGAACGCCGCGCCCGATCGGCGCGGCGGCGCTTTATTCATTGTGATCGCGAGCGATCACAATTCGCCGCGCAACGTCACCGTGAAGTTCCGCGGATCGCCCGGCGTGTTGTAGGTGTTGGCGCCGCCGACGCGCATGTAGTATTTCTGATCGGTGATATTGTTGATATTCAACTGCAAGCTCAGATTTTCGTTGATCTTATAGGACGCCATCGCATTGAGAACGGCATAGGCCGACGCATGGCGCGCTTCGTTCCAGGAGTTGACCGGACCGGAGAGACCGCTCTGCGCGACGACGCCGGCGCCGACAGTCAGGCCTTGCAAAAAGCCCTCGAAGTCGTATTTGCCCCAAATCTTGAACAAATGGGTCGGATACCAGGAATTGATCGAACGGCCCTGATTGGTCTTATCGACGAGATAAGCGGTCTTCATATAAGTATAGCCGCCGACGATATCGAGCCCCGGCAGCGAGCGCGCGACGAGAGGAACTTCATAGTCCGCGAAAGGCTTGCCCGAGAACTCGACCTCGACGCCGGTCGACTCCGCCAGTCCCGCCTGGAGATAATAGCCAGGATTTGCGGTATCTGCGAAAGAGCGGTTTCTGTCGCGAATCTCGAACCAGGCGGCCGACGCGTTCAGCTTCTTCTCGAGGAATTCGCCCTTGACGCCGGCCTCCCATTGTCCGCCGACGCGCGGATCGAGCGTCGTGCCGTCGGCTCTCTGCTGAGTCTGGGGAAGGAATATATCGGTATAGCTGCCGTAGAGATTGATCTCGTCGGTCAGACGGAAAATGCCGGCGGCATAGGGTGTGAAGCGATGATTGGATTTCGCGCCATAGGACCAATTCGCGGGCATGCTCGGAAAGGCCGCACGATTTTTCGCGAAATAGTTTGTGAGCCTGCCGCCGAACACGAAGGTCAAAGGTTCGATCGGCGTGAGGCGAAGCTGGCTGTAGGCGCCATGTTGCAGCGTCTGGTTCTGGCCGCCGACCGTGTAGGGATTGGTATTCGGACCGATATAGTTCGGCCAGAAGACCGGGACGTTGTTCACTGTCGCGATCGGCGCGCCTTTGTACTCATAGGTGAAGCGGTCGTAATTATAGCCTAGCGTCAATGTGTTCTTGATCGGCAACAAGGGCAGCGTGCCGGAGAGATAGGAGTCGAGACCGGTGCGATGATAGTAATAGTTGTAATGGCGGCGCGCATATTGCGTGGACCAGTTGGATGGATTGACGCCAGCGTAGGGGAAGGCGTCGTTGAACTCCTGCGTCTGGTCACGTCGATTGAAGTTGATTTTCGCGACCCAGTCGTCGCCGAAGCGATGCTCGAGGCGGAGATTCTTGTCTTCCGTGTCCCATTTAATTTGAGTCCAATCGGGATAAGGATTCCATGAGCGCGGCACGTTCAAGAAATAAGGGCTCGTATTGCCGAAATAGGAGATCGCCGCAACGGGCTGCCCGCTATAGGCGGGGTCGCTGGTCCGTTGGCGTGTATAGGCGACATTCACGAGCGTGTTCGGCGTGATGTCGTATTCGAGAGAGCCATAGCCGAGCCATTTGTTCTCGGGCTGCGACGGCGTGAAGAAGAAGTGCTTGTCCTGGTGCAGCACGAGCGCGCGATAGCGAAATGTCCGTTCTTCATTGATCGGCCCGGTGACGTCGATCATGCCGCGATAATTGTCCCACGAGCCGGCGTTGAATTCCGTTCGCAGCTTGAATTCGTCCTGGGGCCGCTTGCGGACCACATTGACGACGCCGCCGGGGTTTCCCGAGCCGGAGAGCAGGCCCGAGGGGCCTTTGAGAACTTCGAGACGGTCATAGACGGCGAGATCGAGCTGCTGATAGCCGCCGAGGCCGCTATAGGTCGGAACGCCGTCATAAGCCACGTCGAGGAAATAGCCGCGCGACGCCGGCTGTCCTTGCGTCACATCGTTGGAAATGGCGGAGACGCCCGGAATCCAGAACATCGCGTCCTGAACCGTGTTGAGCTGCATATCGTTGATCTGCGCGCGCGTCATCACGGAGACAGACTGCGGCACCTCCTTGCGCGGCAGCGGAACCTTGCCGGCGACGGTCACGAGCGGCGTCGTATAGGAGCCCGTGCCTTCCGTTATCGCGCCTCGGTCGGCGCTATAGGCTTTCTTTTCGTCGCGCTTTTCCGCGCCGATGTCGATCCGCGGCAAGGCCTCCGCGCCATTCGCATCGCTGCGCAGGCCCGTATCGTTCTGCGCCAGCATGATCGACACGGCCTTCGCGTCCGGACCGCCGAAGCGATAGGAGAGCCCCGTGCCGTCGAGCAGTCGATCCAATCCCTCACGCACGGAGAAGGCGCCGACAAGTCCGGTCGTGCGCAATGTCCTGGTCACATGCGCTTCATAGAGAAGATGGAGTCCATTCTTCACGGCAAAGGCGTTCAGCGCCGTCGCCACCGATCCAGCCGGTATGTCGTAGACCATGACGACGCCGCTGCGCTCTTGCGGCGAGAGGGACGCCTCGGCCGGCGTTCCTCCCATCGCAAAGGCGCCGAACGCCATCGCCGCAACCGTCGAGCTCATCGCCGCACCCTCGTAACGCAGACCTCTTTTCGCCATCGCCGCTTTCCGTCGAATTGGGTTCTCGGACGCGAGACGACGTCCGTGACCAACTCGACGCCCTCGCGTCGAATTCGGAATGTCCAATGCGAAAAAAATTGTGCGGGAAGGTGTGGCCGGCGCCGCCCGTCATTCCGTGAGCAGAATGAGGTAGTCGGTCAGATGGATCGAATGCAGGCCGAGGAAATATTCGATCTCGCGCAGAGAAGTGAGCGGCTCCGCGGTCGAGAAAACGCCGCTCACCCGCCGCGCGCAGGTCGATGCGCGCAGGCAGAGGATATAGCCATGGTGATGACGGCCGAGCGTCGCCAGGGCTTCGCCGAGCGGCCTGTCTTCGACGATCAGTGCGCCGCGTCGCCAAGCGGCGATCGTTTCCGCAGCGGCGGTCGCCGGAGGCCGCGCGGCGGCGTTCGCCTCGTAGAATGTCTGCTGCCGCTCCTCGACGATGACGCGCGCGCCGCCGCTGGCGACAGCGACCGAATGCTCGCCGACGGCGACATGCGCGCCGCCTTCCTTGGTGAGCGCGACGTCGAAGGCGGTGCCGAGCGCCGTCACTTCGCCGCCCGCGGCCTCGACGACGAAGGGACGCGCGGGATCGGGCGCGACCTCGAACCACGCCTCCCCGGACAGCAGACGCACGCGCCGTCGCTCGGCTTCGAAACGGACCTCGATCGCCGAGCCGCCGTCGAGCTCCACGCGCGAGCCGTCGACGAGGGTCGCCGTTCGGCGCTCTCCGACGCCCGTCGAAAAATCCGAACGCCAGATCAGAGAGAGATCGCCAAGGACGAATAGGAAGGCCAAGGAGGCCGCGGCCAATAATCCGACCGTCGCCATTCGTCGTAACGCCACGCCCCGGGAGAGAGACCGGCGCGCCGGGCGCAGCGTTCGCGCCTCCTCGAACATTCTGGCGACATCGGCATAGGCGCGGCGATGGACGGGATCGGCGGCGAGCCAGGCGTCGAAGGCGGCGCGATCCTGATCGAGGTCGCCGGCCTTCTCTCTGATCCACCAGTCGATCGCCGCCGCATGGGCGGCGTCGCCCTCGCCCATTCCCATCTCTTCGTCGCTCCCTGCGCGCGGATCGCCATCCGCGCCCGCCGAATACGACGCGCCAATAGGGGAAAAAGGAAGGTCGGGCGGCGAAAAAACTTTCATCCCAGCGCCGCCCAGCAGCGCTGCATGGCGATGCTCATATGCTGGCGCACCATGCGCTCGGTGACGCCGAGACGCAGGGCGATCTCGCGAAAGGAAAGGTCCTCGAAGGCGCAGAACTCGAAGACCTCGCGGCATCGGGGCGGCAAGGCCTCGATCGCCTCGCGGAGGCGGCGCGCCCGGCGCTCATAGTCGACGATCTCGTCCTGACGCGCCTCGCTGCTCGGCCGCTCGCCGAGGAGCTGATCGAAGGCGAGATATTTGTGCTCCGTCCGCCGACGCCGGGCCAGGTCGCGCGTGAGATTGGCGGCGATCTGCTGGAGGAAGGCCGGCGGATCGGCGACATCGTCGAGGCGCTCGTGCCGCAGCGCGCGCACGAAGGTCTCCTGAAGCAGATCGGACGCGTCTTCCGCGCCGACGCGACGCGTCAGATAGGCCGTCAGCGCGCGCCTGTTGCGCTCGAACAGGTCGCGGATGAAACGAGTCTTCTTTTCCGACATTCGCCGGCGCCCGCGACGATCACGACGCGCGCTACGCTGTCGTCGAGACCGGAGGTGAAAAATGAGGGTGAAAGGGTCGATCAGCCGATCGACGGGGGCGCGCGGGAGGAGGAATAGCTCGGACGGCCGATGGGCGCGCCGGCTTGCTCGCGATCGACCGACGAAACTTGTCCCGAGTCGAAGCGCTGCGCGAGCGCCGTAAAGAACATGGCGAGAAATGCGAGGGACGCCGAATCTCGAGGACAGGTGCAGAACGCGCAATGCGAGTGCTGGCCGCCGTGCTTCACGGGCGCGCCATCGTCTCCGCGAGCCGCGCATAGCGGACCGCCCTCCTCCCCGCTCGACCAGCCGAAAGACGGGAAGGCCGTCGCCCATCCGTGGCTGGGCATCACAAAGGGAAGCGAGGCGAGCGCCAGCCAAACGCCGAGCACCGCGGCGAGCGCGGTCCGCAGCTTGGAGAAATGCGCCCATGACGAAGCCATGACGTCATAGGAGACAGGCGAAAGCGTGAGCGTCAAGAAGGAATTCCGCCGCAGGGCAGTGTGGAACGCAAAACGCGCTTTTCCAGGACTGGCTCTCCGTGGCCTAGACGCCCGGAGAGCGGGGGCTGTCCACCGTCATAATCCGTCTCTGTGGGCATGCTCTTGCATCGCGCCGCTATTGGTTGATTTCGCGACGCCGCACGGCGGGGACCGCGTTGTGGGCCGGGCGCTCGCGCGCCTCAGACCCGCTTTCGCGCGGCGCCACGAAGCATTCGGAACGGGAACCACAATGAAATCGGATATTCTTCGATCGGCCGAGAATGGTCAGAGGGATCGAGAACAGATCAGCAAGACCTTCGAGACCCCGATCGTGTTGGCGAACCGCGTTTACCGTCATAGGCGCACGCCGGCCCTAAATCTGAATCTTTTATTGCGCACTGCAAAAAATAAGTACTAATTGTGGCTCAGACGCCGCACTGCGGGGTCGTAGCGTTGTTTCGAGAAGTGGTATTATGCCCATGAGCACTCGTCGTATTTGGGTCGCCGGTCACAGAGGCATGGTCGGTTCGGCCGTCACACGTTATCTCGAGGCGCGAGGCGACAAGGTATTGAAAGCCGATCGCTCTGTCGTCGACCTCCGCAATCAGATCGCCGTCGAAGTCTGGCTGAAACAAAATCGGCCCGACGCCATTGTCTTCGCCGCGGCGAAAGTCGGCGGCATCTATGCGAACGACACCTATCCCGCCGATTTCATCTACGACAATCTGGCGATCGAGACGAATATCATCCATTCGGCCCACGCCGCGAATGTCGACCGTCTCGTCTTTCTCGGGTCTTCCTGCATTTATCCGAAATTCGCGCCGCAGCCCATCCGCGAGGACTCGCTGCTCACAGGCCCTCTCGAGCCGACCAATGAGTGGTATGCGATCGCAAAAATCGCCGGCATCAAGCTCTGCCAAGCCTACCGCAAGCAATATGGCCGGCATTACATCTCGGTGATGCCCTGCAATCTATACGGCCCGAACGATAATTTCGATCTCCAGACAAGCCATGTGCTGCCCGCGCTCATTCGCAAATTCCATGAAGCGAAGGAATCGAGGAAGCCGGAGGTCGTCGTCTGGGGGACGGGCACGCCGCTTCGCGAATTCTTGCACGTCGATGATCTCGCGCGCGGCGTCGTCTTCTGCCTCGACAATTACGATGGCTATGAGCACATCAATTGCGGCGCAGGTTCGGAGATCACGATCCGAGGTTTGGCGGAAACCGTGCAGAAAGCGGTCGGATTTTCGGGCGAGCTCGTGTTCGATACGTCGAAGCCGGATGGCACGCCTCGCAAGCTGATGGACTCGAGCCGCATTCGCACGCTCGGATGGGAGCCTGAAATCTCGCTCGAAGACGGAGTTGCCGGCTCCTACCACTGGTTCCTCGCGAATAAAAACGTCGCTCCGGCGCTGGAGCTGGCGACAGTCGCATAAGCGCGATTGCGCGCGCGAATTCGATCGACATCGCCGGACGTAGCCTCAAAACACAACGTCAAATCTTCACAGCTATGGACCCAGAGATCGATCGTCGCGATTACGCCAAGAGAGCGAAACTTCTGGGCTGACGGCGCCGCCGGCGCCGCGCCCTTTCCTAGGCAAATTATTTCGACGCGTGGTTTCGCGCGCAAGCTCAGCGAGCTCGCCGGGTCCTGTGGCGCGCTGATCGACGGCTATTCGGCAGGTGACGAAAGGACCACGATGGCGATCGATATGCCGAAGGATTCTGCGAAGGAAGCGGTCTTGTCGCTTCAACGCTACTTCAAAGAGAACATGGACAATGAGATCGGCAATCTCGCAGCGGAAGGCCTGCTCCAATTCTTCGTGGAAGAGATCGGGCCAATTATCTACAACAAGGCGGTCGAGGATGTGCAACAAAGGCTACAAGCCCGCATAGCCGAGTTGGATGTCGAGGTTCAGGAGGAAGCGTTCGGCTATTGGCGGAAGCGCCGGCGTCGCTGATCCTCCGCGAACGCTTCCGAACGACGGTCGCTCATCGCCTATGCGCAGGCGCGGATGCCGAGGCCGATCGCCTCGCGGCCGGACATTTCCGTGAAGGCCAGACTGTCCAGAGCCTGATGGCGACGCACCCAGGCCTGGATCGCCGGCGGATAGACGCTCATCATCAGCGTGTTGCCTCCCCAGGAGGTCTCCCCCTCGTTCGTACGCGCCGAATGGAAGCGCAGCGTCGCCTCCGGCGAAACACAGGCATGGCGCGCGCCGAGCTTCATCGTGCAGGCCGAGGCGCAGTAGCCGTCGATGGCGACGGTCCGCCGCGTCACATTGGCCGAGCGGACCTGCTCGTAATAGTCGAGGACATTGCCGCCGCGGTCATAGCTCGAATAATCGGCGCGCGGCGTATAGCCGCCAGAAAGATCGGCGCGGCGGGAATAGCCGTAGCGGCTCGAGCTGGTCGCCCGGCTCGAATAGCCATTGTCGAAGGAGCCGAACAGATCGGAGAAGAGATCGGCCTTGGCGGGCGCCGAAGTGAAGGCGGCGAAGCCGGCGAGGCCGAGAATAGCGGCGCGCTTGGCGATGCGGGGAGCGATGAAGGCGCCGAGCGAAGCGGAGAACATGGGTTGATCCTCTCTCTAGTCAGATGAGGCGGCCCCATGGAGTAGAGGGGCTCGACCTCTTCGGTGAGGATCAGATTGACGGCGACGCTCTAACGGCCATTAAGCCGCGGTAATGCAACTCGAGCGGCATCGGCAAGGAAACATAAACCATGCGCCGGAATGCCCAGACAACATATTGAATATAATTAGATTATAAGGCTGTTTACCAAGCAGGCGCAGAGAATTTTCAACCGTATTTCGACAAAATTTTCTACGAATTGATACGGAGATCGCGGCTTCCGACGCAATTTTGTCGCTGGAAGACAGCGCCAAAGCCTCCATTGCCATGGAACGGGATTTGCTCGAAACGAGCCGCCTGACGCGCGGAGATCCTATGTTCTTTTTTCGCCAGCCGAGATCGGAGCAGAAGCGACCAGAGCCGCGCATCCCCGATGGAATCAAGCTTTACGTCATAGGCGACGTGCATGGTCGAGACGACCTTCTCGATACTCTTTGCGGCGCGATCGACAAGGACCTCGCCGGAACGCCCAGCGAGCACGTGAGCATCGTCTTTCTCGGCGACTATATCGATCGCGGACCTCGATCCGCCGAGGTCGTCGAGAGGATCGTCTCCGGCGCGACGCCGGCTCCCGTCATGGCGCTCAGAGGCAATCACGAAGCGATCTTGCTGCAATTTCTCGAGGATGAGAATGTCCTCGATAGCTGGCGCCGATATGGCGCGATGGAGACTCTTCTGTCGTATGGGGTCGACCTCAAAGAGGTGTTGCGCGGCCGCAACTTCGATATCGCGCAGGCGGAATTGCGAGAGAAACTGCCTTTGGCGCATTTGCGCTTCTTCGAGGATACGAAACTGTCCTGGTCGCTCGGCGATTATTTTTTCTGCCACGCCGGATGCCGGCCGAATGTGCCGCTCGCACGCCAGCAGGAGGGCGATCTGCTCTGGATCCGGGAAGAGTTTCTCGGCTTCTCGGGGTCGTGGGACAAAGTGATCGTCCATGGCCATACGCCGGCGCCGGAGCCAGAGGAGCTGCCGCAGCGGATCAATCTCGACACGGGCGCCTATGCGACCGGGCGGCTCACTTGCCTGGTCCTGGAGGGCGCAACGCGCCGCTTTCTGTCGACGTGACCTCGAGCTCCGATCATCTATGTCGACCCGGCATGAGATAACAGCCGGTCGCCGCATCGCCGCGCGCATTGGGCTCGAGGACAGATGCGCAATCGAAATTCGGATCGACGGGAGGACGTGGAACTGCTCCAGAACCGTCCCCGGGCGGCGGCGTGTCGACGCCGAAGCTCTCCCCTCCCCCACTGGCCGGTTGGGCGTCAGGTCGCCAATTGCGTCGCGCCTGACGCGCAACCGCAAAATCGACGCCCGTGTCGCGCCGCATCGCCGTCCGCCGCGAGAAGGAGACTCCGGGACCGGTGATCATCGGGGTCACATAGGCTTCCCGCTCCGACAGAACATTGATGCGGAAACCGAACATGCGCGGGGAAAAATAAATGGCGGAGCGTTTGCCCACCCAACCATCGGCGCCGGAAAAGCCGACACTGCATCGGTCGCGAGGAAAGACACGATCACAAGCTTCCCTCGTCGGATAGCGTGGCGCCTTCTCGTCGAACTCGGCGCGCGCATTGGCGGCGGCATTGGCGCAGATCGGCGCACCGATTCGTCCTCCGGACAGACAGCTTTTCTCGTCCGAATAGACATAGGCTCCGCGGCTCGATTCAGCCGCCGCGACACCCGAATGCGTCAGGAAAATCGCCGTGACGAGTGGTCTCCATAATGACGGGCGCATCACGGGCTTTCGGCCCCGCACAGAAATGGACGTCTCATCGAATTGGTTCCGAGGCGCGGTCCTGAAGAATCGTGGAAGAAAGACGTTCGGCGATCCGCGCCCGAATTCCGAAGCCGGATTAATCATATTCTATTGGCCCCTACGTGCAATCTTGAAATCGTAATCGTCTGGTGGCATACAAAAAAGAAAGCATACGCGTCAGGAATAGCTTCATGTATTCGAAGGCCCTTTTTGCATTGATTGTCGCGGCGTCCTGCGCCATGGGCCTCAGCGGATGCGACAGTTTCCCAGCGGGCTCGCCATCGGTCGGCGGAGCCGACTCGGCCCCGATTTCCACCGGAGGCGGCGGACTGCGGCTCCAGGCCGGCGACAAGCTGAAAGTCTCCGTCTTCGGCGAAGACAAGCTGAGCGGAGAATATGAGATCGATCCCGCCGGCTACGTCTCTTTGCCCCTCGCGGGCACCGTTCAGGCCGCCGGCCTCACGAAATTGGAGCTCGAGCAGGCGCTGACGAAGAAATTCCGCAGCGAGCAATATCTCCGTAACGCGAAAGTCACGGTCGACATCGCCAATTTCCGCCCCTTCTATGTACTCGGAGAGGTCGAGAAGCCCGGCAAATATCCCTATGAGAGCGGACTGAACGTCGTCAGCGCCGTCGCCGTGGCGGGCGGCAACACCTATCGTTCGAGCCTGTCTCGCGTGCTGATCCAGCGCGCCGGAGAACATGGTTTCAAAGAATATCCGTTCTCGCCCAACGTCTTCGTCTTTCCCGGCGATCTGATCCGCGTTCCGGAACGCTATTTCTGACAGCGCGCAGAGGCGATCGAATCACTGTTGCGCCGCAGCAACACTCCAAAATTGGTTCATTCGCGGTTTACAATCAGCCTTGTGGAGAAGAAAAAGCTCGGCTAGAGTTTTCGGCAATTACGGGCGTATTTTCACTGCCGGTTGCTGTTCGGGGTCGGTTTTAATGTCGAGGTCGAAAAACCCATTTGTTCGTGGACCGTCCTCGGCATTCGTATTCGCAGGATTGAGCGCGCTTCAAATCGTGCCCGCCTTCGCGCAGAGTGTCCCGAACGAAGTCCGAACCGTCGTCACGCCCAATAGTTTCGGCGTAAGAAGTCTGCGAGACACGCCGACACGAGAATATCAGGGACTTCTTCTAGGCGGCTGGGTGCTCTATCCGAGCCTGCTCGTCGCCGGAACATATGACGACAACCCGTTCCAGGCTCCGTCAGACCGAAAAGGCGCCGTCGGCACACATCTACGCCCGAGCCTCATCGCCGACCGAGACAACGGCCTCCACCACACGACCGTCTATACGATCGGCGATTTCCGCATCTACCCGGATTTGCCAACCGGCAATACGGTCAATGTGAATACTGGCTTCAATCACACGTGGGAAGCGCGCAAGGATCTCGTCGTCTCCGCGAGCGGCGAATATGCGCGCCGCACGGACATGTACAACACCGGGCAGGTCGTGAATCCCTTCGTGCTCGGCGGCCTCACCTATCGTGGGACGCAAGCCAGCCCGCAGCGATACAATGAATTCATCGGATCGGTCTCGGCGCAGAAATCCTTCGACCGCCTCTTCATAGGCCTGTCGAGCACAGCCAGGGCGACGACCTACGACACGCTCTACACATCGACGGGCGCTTTAGATCAGGCCTATCGCAACAATCTCGTGACCGGAGTCACTGGACGGCTCGGCTATTTCGCGACCCCGCTGCTCTTCGTCTTCACCGAAGCCAGCGGAAACTTCCGGGACTTCCGAGACTCCACCTATAATTCGGAAGGTTATCGCTTCGTCGGCGGCGTCGGAACCGATCGCATTGGGCTTATTCGCGGCGAGATTTTCGGCGGCTATCAGAGCCAATTCTACTTCAGCGGCTTGTTCCCCTCCGCGAACAGCCCTGTGTATGGCGGCAAGCTCTACTGGTATCCGACACGCGCCTGGACGATCGAGGCGGGCCTCGACGAAACCTTCCAGGACTCCGCCTTGTCGACAGTGGGCAATACGACGGGAAGCGCGGCGCGCGCCACGTCGGCGAATTTGAGGATCGGCTATAAGCTCGCCAGGAGCTGGTCAGCGACGGTAAATGGGCAATATACCGACATCGCCTACATCTCAGGCGGTCGTCACGATAGCCGTTGGAATTCCGGAGCCACGCTGAACTACGAGATCTGGCGCAATCTGAATGCCACTTTCGAATATGCGTTCACGCGCGTATTCTCCAACTCCGATGGCGCGGCCTTCACGCGCAATGTCTTCACGCTCGGCGCGACCTACAAATATTGAGATTCCGACAGGAGCAACGAAAATGAAAAAGCTCTCGATTTTTGCGGCGACTGTCCTTTTGTGCGGGACGACGGCTGCGATGGCCGTCCCCAACTCCACCAATAGCGCGGGCAATCAGTCGCAGGGAGCAACTAATCAGCAGACGATCGATTCGCGCGTCACGGCGATCTTCTCGAAATCTGCAAATGCGAATGGCGGCGCCGAAATGACCGCCGAATTGAAGGCGCTCCTCACGACCAATCCGGAACTCGCGGCTGACGTTACGGCGGCGTCCAAGAAAGCCAATTTGGACCAGAAGGTCGCAGCCGGCAAAGCGCTCGCCCAGGCCGAACAGGCGCTGAAGGACGCGGGGAATACGAATGGAGCCAACAAAATCAAGAGCGCTTCTGACGCGTCGGACGAACAAACGCTGGCCGCCTATCAAGCGGAGCGGAGCCAAGTGGTCGCTTCGGACGACGGAGGAGAAGGCAGCGGTCGTGGCGGCCGCGGCGGCTTCGGCAACGGCGGCAATTACGGCGGGGGGTCGGGTGGCGGCAGCGTCAGCGGGCATTGATCGGGCGGCGTCATCGTGCATGACCGCTAACGCGCGATAATTGGCGTTATCGCGCCTTGGGGGGCACCGGGGCGACGCGTGTTGCGTCTCGACAACCCCGCGCGCGGCCGGCCGACGGGCCCTTCGCCGCGCGAGCCCCATCATTGGTCACTCAGGCCTACTTCTCTATCCTATCCACCACGCGCCTGACTTCGTTTTGGTAAAAAATCTAGCGACTTCAACGCGATTCGCAAATATCTCGCCAGAAAGTTTAACGGCCAGAGGACACCACCATGAGTTGCGCAAAAGGCCATCCATTCTGAAACAGGTATCCCTTTGGGATGGGTCAGAACCCTCCAAAGATCAGATAGGCTGCGAACGCGTGGTATGCCCACGTAGGCAGCAAAGTTCATCTCTAGCTCCGCGACAGGAGTTTTGCACTCCACGATTGTCACTCCGGCTCGGCGCGCACGTAACCCGTAATCGATATCACCTAAAGCATGTGAAAAGCGACTTGAAATATTGCCAACCTTCATCGCGACAGCATGGGGTACAAGTACACAATTACCATTCATCGTGTCACAATACATTTCACTAGCCAAAAGTAGCCGGTAGCGTAAATTCGAAAAAGTTCGCTCTCGGACTAGCCCCCCGTAGGTCGTGTAACCAGTAAGAGGTGAAATTGTGCGGCCGACGACAATTACATCCGTCTCACCATTGCGAGCGTGCTGGAGATACTCCTTTGTGAGCAATTTCAAAGCATTTTGTGAAAGAATGACATCATCATTCAGCCAAAGATATGCGTCAAATTGCATTGACAAGCATTCGGACCAGGCAGTCCGCATGCCTCCGCTCCAGTAGAGATCGCCATTTCGGCTAATTATGTTAACTGATTTGAATTCAGCTCTAATTGCGTCGACCGTTCCGTCGACACAGCCGTCGTCGACCAAATATACGGAAATCGCATGGTTGTCATTTTGCCCGAAAAGTGCTCTCAAACAATTCAATGTTGAAAGCTTTCGATTGTGACAAGTCATTACCGCTGCAAGGTTCATTGAGCTTTCCGTTTTTTGAGACCTCGGTGACCTGCCCCCGATATTTCATCCAGCGGCGAGTTGAGTCCCGGCGGTTGATACGCCCGCGGGCGTGGGGTGAGCAACAGGCGATCGACGGAGCTGGTCGGGGTTGCGCAGCCGATCGCCTGTTGCGGTGAGCGCGGCCGCATAGTCCGCCGGCGTCGCATAGCCGAGCGAAGAATGCGGTCGTCGGTGGTTGTAGTCGTGCGCCCAATATCGGATCTTCTCTCTCGCGTGGTCGAGCCCGAAGAACAGCGTCTCGTTGAGCAGCTCGTCCCGCATGCGACCGTTGAAGCTCTCGCAGAAGCCGTTCTGCATCGGCTTGCCGGGCATGATGAAATGCCACTCCACCTTGTTCTCCTCCGACCAGGACAGGACGGCGTTCGACGTGAACTCGGTTCCATTGTCGGAAACGATCATGCCGGGCTTGCCGCGCCTTTCGATCAGCGCCGACAGCTCGCGCGCCACCCGCTTGCCGGAAATCGACGTGTCCGGGATCGCCGCCAGGCATTCACGCGTCACGTCATCGACGATGTTGAGGATGCGGAATCGTCGCCCACTGGCGAGCTGGTCGTGCACGAAGTCGAGAGACCATCGGGCATTCGGCTTCGCTTCGACGAGAACCGGCGCCCGTGTTCCCACGGCGCGGCGGCGCGCGCGGCGTTTCCTCACCGTCAGCCCTT
>NZ_LUUM01000045.1:0-1821 GCF_001644125.1 Methylosinus sp. R-45379 | reverse complement strand
TTCCCTATGAGACAATCCTCGGCTGCATTCAAGAACAAGCGATGGTCGCGCGGAGCGTCTGCTTCGATGACGCGTCTATTCGTAGGCTTCCCGCATGGTTTGCCGGCGTCTCCACCCTCGTGCGACTAACTTGGCTCAATTCGGCGCCACCCGAAGTGCGCGTGTCGCCCACTGAAAAGGATAACTCGCGTCATGCCCCGAATTAGATGGCTCGCCAGGGACATTGGAACGATCGAGAATCTGTTAACCTCTGAGGCATGTGACGACTACATCCGCCTCAGCGAGGCCCATCGTTACGAGGAAGCGCCCGTTTCAACAGACCGCGGCGCGGTCATGATCCGGGACTTACGTAACAACGATCGCGTTATGTTGGATGATCCTGAACTCGCTGTGAAATTGTACGAGCTAGTGGCCGATGATACCCCACAAAGGTTTCGTAAGAAATGGCGTCCAGTTGGCCTCAACGAGCGGCTTAGGTTTTACCGGTACGATATAGGACAGTTTTTCGACTGGCATAGCGATGGCTATTACGAACGCTCTAACGGAGAGCGTAGCTTTTTTACATTAATAGTCTATTTGAACGACAATTTCGAAGGTGGCGGCACTTCGTTTCGCGATGAGGGTTTTCGACTTTCGGAATACGGTCAATTCACAGTGAAGCCAAAGAAAGGCAACGGCCTACTGTTCCATCACCCGATAGGGCATCGAGGTGACGCGGTCACGTCGGGCAGAAAATACGTGCTTCGAACCGATGTAATGTATGAGCGAATACACTCTCGGCGGGATGCCGACCATATATGCGCTGCCGAATTGAGGAACCTCGCTGGCGCGTGATGCGGCCGCGGCCAGGACGAATTGTTGCCACCGAATGATTGCTTCGGGTCAGAGCTTCGCGCTCCCTAACGGGGAGGTCGCGCCATTATTTCGCGCTCACGAACGACCAAGTGGCGCCATGAGCCGACCTTCGCCCGGTACCTCGAAGGCGACTTTCAGCTCAGCTCGCACGGCGCCGACTATTGCGAAGATCAAAAATCAGGAAACATAAACAAAGGCCTATTATCGCTTCTCAGGCGTGGGCGCCAATCTGGAGGCAACTGTATTTCTATCCACGCCTGCTGAAAAACACGCCGATTGGATTGAAGCGCGCCCGGAGGAATGTGTGGCGTGTTTGCATCGAACACGATAACGTCCCATGGTTTCGGGCTTACGGCGTATCCATTCTTCTGCGATAGACTCAGCAGCTCGGTCTTGTAGATGCGACCATCGTCGATCCTGTGTGAATCGAGAATGGATTCTATATTTTCTTGGTCTGTCAAATCGATAAAAGTTGCTGCTGCGCTGGAAACGCAGAGCAATCGTAAACAAATAATTCTCTCTTCTCTAAGCTGCTCTGACGCACCCCTCATATCCGAGTGCAGATTTGTATCGAGGCCGCCAAAGGTTGATTGACCAATTCCGATCTGTGACGAAATGACACCGATTCTGTTATTCTCGAGTATGGTCGCTCCCCAACGTATAAAACTGATCGCGGCGCCGCTAACAAATTTTGCAAATGGGCGGATTGGTTCTGGGACGCCGTTTTGCCACCAATCATTGTAAGATTCGCGCCGATCGCTGGAAGCGTAAGAAGCCACGACTTTCCGCTGTTCTTCAGTCAACGAGCCGAGAATACGGGGCGGGACGCCATTCAACGTTAGAAGTGAAGTCATATTGCATCATAACATGAATTTATCGGTCGCGCCCCTCCGGTGGAGTAGCAGTCCGGGCGTCCGACTTGATCTGAACTGTGACGATGGGGCTTCGGGTCGCAGCTCTTCCCTT
>NZ_LUUM01000044.1:0-2014 GCF_001644125.1 Methylosinus sp. R-45379 | reverse complement strand
GGCGCGCGTCATTCCCATCATCCTCCGCCACTGCGATTGGAAATACGCCATTTTCGGGAGCCTTCTCGCCGCGCCGACGGACGGAAGACCGATACAGTCCTGGCCGAATCTGGACGAGGCGTTTCTCAATGTGGTCACGATGATCCGCTCGGCCCTTCCAGCATCGCGCCCACCCCAGATGCCGCTCTCCCTCGCGTCGACACCTAGCTCGCTTCCCGTCATTGGGCGAGAACCACGATCCAGCAATCTGCGGATCAGCCAGTCCTTCACGGAGGTCGATAAGGATCGCTTTCTCGAAGACGCCTTCAGCCACATGTCCCGCTTCTTTGCGAACTCATTGCACGAACTCGAAGCGAGGAACGCCGCTATCAAAACGGCGTTCAAATCCATCGACGCCAACCGATTCACAGCAGTCGTCTATCGTGACGGCAAAGCCATGGCGCGCTGCAAAATCGTTCTCGGCGGCATGTTCGGAAAAGGCATATCCTTCTCCTACAATGACCAAGCTTCCGATAGTTCGTCGAACGAGCACTTGAGTGTCGATGCCGACGAGCAAGGACTCTATCTCAAGAGCTTGGGCATGGCTTCCATGGGACGCAATCGCGACCGACATCTCACATGCGATGGCGGCTCCGAATATTATTGGTCGCTTCTCATGGACCCCCTTCAACGAACACGGTAACGACTAGAGGAAGCATTGCGTCGCACGTCGTCGCGACATTATCAACGGCCATCGCCAAGTCGAAAGACTCTTCTGCTGGCGGAATAGATAAGGCAGCGATCCTTGCACGGGTCTGGACGGTCACCATATCTCCCGAAGAGAAGCCAGCTTTGCTTGCTAGATAGAAGGTTTCCCACGAATGCGCGCCGGCTCACAGATCTATACGCACATAAGCGATCCTTTCTCCGCAACCATTGGCATCTGGCGTGTTAAGCCCCTTGGTGGTGACCCGAAAAATGTCCTGACCATCCACGGAGCGAACATTCCGCTCGGCCCAGAGGATTTCGGATTTGATCAATCGAAGGAAGACCGTCTGGTGAAAATCGCCGTCGGGTGGACCAGAGCGAATAATTTGCAGTTCGACGAGATTTCGATCGTGAGCGACTGATGACCAAGAACTCAGCGGATTGCCGCGCGATGACCGAGTCCGCGGCAGCCCGTCGCTGCTTTGCTCCGCCGCGCCGGGAGCTTTTCCATCGGCGAGACGCGGTCATAAAAAAGGGCCCGACGGAGGACCGCCGAGCCAAGTCTTCACACACAAGAGAGCGGTCTTTCCCGCCGTCACCGCTGCCCCCAGCCAAGGCGCCTCAAGCGCCCAGCCGGCACGCCGCGATCATTGCCGCCCTCGCCCGGAGAGCGGCGCTACGCTCGAGCACCTCGGGCCCGCCGGGCACATCCAATGCCTCGGAGCCGGTGGTCATGCCGAGCTGCACCTTGTAGCGGTTCCACTGGTGGCCGCTCGGATGCAGAACGCCGCCGAGCAGGCGGTCGCCGTCGAGCTTGCCTGCGGCGACGAGGCGTTCGAGTACCTGAAGCGCATTGATGCCGAAAGGCACGATCCACGCCTTCGGAAGCGCGGCGAGCTCGGGGACGAGATGTTCCTCGACCATGGCGCGAAGCATCGGTCGATCCATGATCCGCTTGTCACCCGAGAAGTTCTCGTCCCTTCTCATTACGGGGTAACGAAGGACCGAGGTCGAGTGGACGCGCTCCGCCGCATCGGCGAACAACGCCTCGCAGGAGGAGAGGCCGAACGCCTCCGCCAATCCGAGGCTGTCCATGAGCCGAGCGGCGAGTTTCCTCATGCCGGCGAATGACGCACGCGCCTTGGCCGCCTCGGCGGCTTGCTCGATGGCGCCGCCACCGCGCAAGTTGTCGCGCAGCGAGACCAGCGCGTCGGTCGCTTGGCGCATTCCCGGCGTCACTCCGACGAGCACGATGTCGGCGCGCTCGTTTATCCAGTCGAATGGCGCATACGCTGCGGTGAAATCCTTCTCCCGACCGAGATCGAGG
>NZ_LUUM01000043.1:0-1725 GCF_001644125.1 Methylosinus sp. R-45379 | reverse complement strand
GTCGTGATGATGACGCTGGTCCGCTCGTAGAGCTTGCTCAGCAGATGGAACAGCAGCGCCCCGCCGGAGCCGCTGAACGGCAGGTAGCCGAGCTCATCGAGGATGACGAGATCGGAATGAACGAGGCGCGCCGCGACTTGGCCCGACTTGCCTTGGTGCTTTTCGGCTTCGAGCGCGTTGACGAGCTCGACGGTGGAGAAGAACCGGACGCGCTTTCTGTGATGTTGGATCGCCTGGACGCCGATTGCTGTCGCCAGATGCGTCTTGCCCGTACCAGGTCCCCCGACCAGGACGGCGTTATGCGCATCCTCGAGGAACTCGCAGCGATGAAGCTGGCGCGTGAGCGCCTCGTTGACCTCACTGCTGGCGAAGTCGAAGCCGGCGAGATCGCGATAGTTCGGGAACCGCGCGGACTTGAGCTGGTAGGCGATCGACCTCACCTCCCGGTCGGCGGTCTCCGCCTTCAAGAGTTGCGACAGGATCGGCAGCGCGGCCTCGAAGGCCGGGGAGCCTTGCTCGGTCAGCTCGCTGACGGCTTGCGCCATGCCGTGCATTTTGAGACTGCGCAGCATGATGACGATGGCGCCGGCGACGGGATTATGACGCATGGCGCGCCTCCCGACCTTTGCGCAGCGCGTCATAGCGCTCGACATTGGCCTGCGGCTCGGTGGTGAGCGTCAGCGCGTTGGGCGGCTTCACGGGCGGCGCGTCGACCGGCTTGCCGTCCACCAAGCGGTGCAACAGGTTCAAGATGTGCGTCTTGGTCGGCGCGCCGGCCTCCAGCGCCAATTGGACGGCGGTCAGCACGGCCTGCTCGTCGTGCTGTAGGACCAGAGCCAAAATCTCGACCATCTCACGGTCGCCGCCCGGCTTCTCGAGCATGCGCTGTTGCAGCGTCCGAAAGGCGACCGGCAGTTCGGCGAAGGGCGCGCCGTTGCGCAGCGCGCCCGGCTTGCGCTGGATGACGGAGAGATAATGCCGCCAGTCGTAGACCGTCACGCTCTTGTCGTTATGCGACCGGGCGAAGACGCGGGAGTGCTCGCACACGATCTGCCCCTCGGCGGCGACGACGACGCGCTCAGGGTAGACCCGCACGCTGACGGGGCGATTGGCGAAGGAGGCCGGCACGCTGTAGCGATTGCGGTCCAGATGGATCAGGCACGTCGGCGTGACCCGCTTGGTGTGTTCGACGAAGCCGTCGAATGGCCGCGGAGGCTGCATCAGTTGCGGAACCTCCTCGCGCCAAGCCTCCGCGGGATTTGGCCTCCGCGATCGTCCCCGGCTGCGCGCTGTGCCCAATCTCGGCCCACAGCTCGCGGCATCGCGCCTCCAGCCAGTCGTTGAGCGCCGCCAGCGACGGAAAGCTCGGGATCGGCTGCCAGAGGCGATGACGAGCATCCTGAACGTTCTTCTCGATTTGCCCCTTTTCCCAGCCGGAGGCCGGATTGCAGAATGCTGCCTCGAACAGGAAGTGGCCGACCATGGCGGCGAAGCGGGCGTTGACCTGGCGTTCTTTGCCACGCCCGATCTTGTCGATCGCGGTGCGCATGTTGTCGTAGACGCCTCGCCGGGGCACGCCGCCCAGCACGCGGAAGGCGTGGTTGTGGGCGTCGAAGAGCATCTCATGCGTCTGCTGCGGGTAGGCGCGGAGGAAGAATGCGCGGCTGTAGGAGAGCTTGAACTGGGCGACCTGCAACTTCGTCCGTTCGCCCGCGATGATCGCCC
>NZ_LUUM01000042.1:0-2225 GCF_001644125.1 Methylosinus sp. R-45379 | reverse complement strand
GATCAGTGAGGATTGGTATTAGACGAGCTTCCACGACGTGACCCCGCAGGCCGCCGCTCAGCGCTTTCCTGGGGTGGAAATGAACAACGTGGCATTTGCAGTTCCGCCGAGTGTGACTTAAGCTTTCACGCTGGCCTATCGTCCGATTTCCTGATCGTGTGCTTCGAGGCTGACGACCGGGAATTTCGACGTTGGAACAGATAAATTACTCCTGCTTCCATCCCGGCAAAGCCGGGAGGCTTCCTTACGGTTTAGGAAAATGCCAGATCACGAGAATAGTGGCGCCTCTCTTGTTGCCGACATTTTGGGATCTCAGGTCAATGTCGCGAAAACCCGTGTCGGCGACATGATATATGTTAAGCACGATGAATACGTTGGACGCTCGCTTGCGCTCTACGGCGAGTGGGCTCAGTTGGAAATCGAGCGTCTTCTCGATTATGTTGAACATGGTGATTTCGTCCTCGACATTGGTGCCAATATCGGGGTGCATGCGCTGGCTTTCGCGCGGAAGGTCGGAGCTTCAGGCAAAGTCTGGGCGTTCGAGCCCGACCCCGTCAATGGTCTTATCCTGCGCCTCAACGTCCTGCAATCCGGCTTGCAGGATATTGTCGTTCCATATGACGTGGCGCTATCCGACCACCTCGCGATTCGGTCGTTCCGCACCTATCCTCTTGCGCTCCCAGAGAATTTCGCCCATGCGGGGGTCGATGACGCCACCGGGACTTATCCACGGATCGCTGTCGCACTCGATGAGTTATTTATCGAACACGATCCGGTCCTGATCAAGATTGACGCGGAAGGTCATGATCTGTGCGTACTGCAAGGCTTACGGGCGCTCCTTAAGCGTGCCTCTCCCGTCGTTAGCATAGAGGCTGAAACGCAGGATTACGCCGATGCTATTTCTCAATTTATGAGTGCGCTCTCCTACGACGTTTATGATTTCGTTACTGATGCCTTCAACCCGCGCAATTACGCAGGGTATTGCGGCGACATCTGGTCGGGTGCTGGTAAATGTATCAATCTGCTTTGTGTAGTCAGGGGCAAGCATGTGCCGCCGGAAAATATGCCCTTGCGAAGCCCAACCACGGCGACCATCCATGAAGTGGGGATCGCAGATACGGCGGGCGATGAGCGGTCGGTGCTGCGCAATTTGCAGAATGAACGAGATGCACTGGTGGTAGAGCTAACACTGTTGAAGCAACAGCTCAATTCCGCAGCAAACAATTACGGGCACTCTGGTGCCCAAATTACAGCACCGCAGTCTTGCCTGGATGACGCTGCCGATGTGTCGCGCGCTTATGCTGTGGCGACCTTGCACATCGAAACGCTAAGCTTGGTGCGGCACGAGCAGGATTTAGCTCTCGCTGCGGCGCTGCGCGAAATGGACGTGTTACGCGAGAACTGCGCGCGCGCCGAGGCCAAGATCGCCGAGCTGAGCGCGCAAGTCGCTTCGTACGGACAGGGGAAGGAGATATATGAAGCGATTCAGGATAGCCTTAAAAAGGCGCAAGAGGAAAACATCGCGCTCGCCGCTATGTGCGCAGAGGCGCGCGATCGCGCGGAATCGCAGCAAGCGTCCGCCGCGGCGGATTTTGCTCGGTTTCGTAACGAACTACGCGTCGCGCGTGAAGAGGCTGCCGCCGCCCGCGCCTTGCTCGCGCGGGAAAGGAGCGCATCTATTGCATCTGAAAATCCCGTCGGCGGAGCTAATCCTGAATCTGGGTGACAGGGCAACGCCTATTGGGGCTGGTATTATGTCAACAGGCAGCCGAATCCTCAGCGGAGTAGGTTCTATATTTCAATCGGAATCTGCTTCCCAGACGAGGGAGCTCTCAAATGTGAGGAGCTCGATCGATTGCCTCGGCATGAACGAAGATGAATACGGGGAGAAAAAAGCAGCCGATTGGCTCGGTAAAATCCCTGAAGGATGTGTGGAAATATATGAAGATTACTCTGCGGTTGTGACGCGACCGGTCAGCCAATTCGAGCCTGATCCAGATGCTCGAGCCCAATCTTTAATGGCTTGGGTTGAGGAGGAGGTCGGGCGAGCGGTAGCCGGTATTCGGAACTATGAAACTGCGCCCGTCGAGAGCCTCTCTGAGGTGACGTGCCCCCGAAATTTCATCCAGCGGCGAGTTGAGTCCCGGCGGTTGATACGCCCGCGGGCGTGGGGTGAGCAACAGGCGATCGGCGGAGCTGGTCCGGGTTGCGCAGCCGATCGCCTG
>NZ_LUUM01000041.1:0-1479 GCF_001644125.1 Methylosinus sp. R-45379 | reverse complement strand
GCCGCCGAGCTCGAAGAAACTATCGTCGACGCCGACGCGCTCGACGCCGAGCACATCGGCGAAGATGCGGCACAGCGTCTCTTCCGTCGGCGTGCGCGGCGCGACATAGTTCCGGCGCGATTGCGCGTCGGGATCGGGGTCCGGCAGCGCCTTGCGATCGAGCTTGCCGCTCGCCGTCAGCGGCAGCGCCTCGAGACGAACGAAAAGCTGCGGAACCATATAATCCGGCAGCTCCCGCCGCAGCGCTATCTTCAGCGCGCCAAAGTCCAGCTCACCCTCGCTCGTCACATAGGCGGCGAGCCGCTTGTCGCCCGAGCCGTCCGCCCATGCGAGCGCAACCGCCTCGCGCACATCGGGAAGACGTTGCAACACCGCCTCGATCTCGCCCAGCTCGATGCGAAAACCCCGGATTTTCACCTGATGATCGAGCCGCCCGAGGAACTCTATGTTCCCATCCCGCCGCCAGCGCGCGAGATCGCCGGTGCGATACATGCGCTCCCCCGCGACAAAAGGGTTCGCGACAAAGCGCTCGGCCGTCAGATCGGCGCGGCCGAGATAGCCGCGCGCGAGGCCGACGCCGCCGATGCATAATTCTCCGGCGACGCCGACCGGAATCGGCTCGAAACCCGCATCGAGAATATAGAGCTGAATGTTCGAGATCGGCCGGCCGATCGGCACTCGCTCGCTATCGTCGTCCGGCGCGCATCGATAGGCGCTGACGTCGATCGATGCTTCGGTCGGGCCATAGAGATTGTGAAGCTCCGCCGCAGTGGCGGCATGAAAGCGCCGCGCCGCCGCCGCGGGAAGCTCCTCGCCGCTGCATATCACCAGCCGCAGCGAGCGCAGCGTCGCCATGTCGACGACGCTCGAGAACGCCCGCAGCATAGACGGCACGAAATGCAGCGTCGTGACGCTATGGCGTTGGATGAGCTCCGCCAGCCGCGCAGGCTCGCGATGATCGTCCGGCGCAGCGAGCGCGAGGCGCGCGCCGGCCTGCAGCGGCCAGAAAAACTCCCATGCCGAGACGTCGAAGCCGAACGGCGTCTTCTGCAGGACCGTATCATCGGCGGTCAGGCCGTAGCGTTTCTGCATCCAATCGATGCGATTGACCACGCCGCCATGCGGCGCGGCGACGCCCTTCGGCTTTCCTGTGGACCCCGATGTGTAGATGACATAGGCGACATTCTGCGGCGTGGCGCGGCGGCTGAGCGCTTCGGCGTTCTCGTGCGCGAACTGCTCCCGGTCCGCGTCCAGTCGCAGAAGCGGCGTCCCCACAGGAAGACGCTCCGCCAGACGCTGCTGCGTCAGCACGAGACGCGGCGAGGCGTCGGCGATCATGTAGGCGAGACGCTCGGACGGATAGTCTGGATCGAGCGGCAGATAGGCTCCGCCCGCTTTCAAAACGCCGAGCAGTCCGACCACCATCTCCAGCGAACGCTCGACACACAGGCCGACGATCGCTTCCGGCCCGACGCCGAG
>NZ_LUUM01000040.1:0-3657 GCF_001644125.1 Methylosinus sp. R-45379 | reverse complement strand
GCGCAAAAAGAAACCGGCCGGGCGCGAGGCCCGGCCGGCGATATTTTCAGCCTTCAGAGAGTTCGATCAGGGCATGTCGCCGGCGACGAACTTCGGAATGACCGGGCCGCCGATTTCGGTGGCGTAGCGCTTGCCCGACGGGCCGAAGAAGAACAGCAGACCGCCGATCTGGCTGTCCGTGTCATAGGCGAGGTCGGAGAGACGCTCGATGTCCCAACGCGCGTCCTGCACCTTGATCTCGATCGTCTTCGTCTCACCCGGCGCGATCGGCGTCGGATCCGTCGACAGACCACGGTCCGCCAGCAGATAGTCGGGGAACTCCGGCTTCGTCGTGAACACGTCGGGGTTCAGGAAGCGGAGACCCGCCGCCGTATACTCGCCGAGCTTCAGCGGCTCATCCGTCTTGTTCGTGATCTTCACCTGAACCGTCAGCTCGCGGCCCGGCACCTTGTAGACGCCGCCCTTGAGATCCGCCGTCACGATCTTCGTGCCGACGCCCACAGTGCCTTCCTCGGTGATCGGCGTCAGCGGCTTCTGCAAGCCGGCCTGAAGCGGGATCGTGCGCGGGAAGGTGCTGTTGGTGACAGCGTAGCCGATGATCGTCGCCAGGATCGTCACCGCCAGAACGATAGCGCCGACGCGACGGTCGTCGTCACCGATCTGCTCGTCTTCCTTGCCTTCGCTGACGCGCAGGTAGGAGGCGATGATGCCCTTCTTGAAGAACCAGTAGAGGATCCAGGCCGCAGCCGCGATCATCCACGGGAAGTGCCAGGCATAGATGCGGTCGATGCCGTAGGTCTCGAGGTCCACGGTCGTGCCGTCCAGCAGCGTGACCGGGTCCTTGAAGTCGGCCATGTCGCCCTTGATCTCGATCCACTGGCCGGGTCCGATGATCGGGCCGCCGCCTTCGACGTTGATCTGCGCATGAACGTGCCAACGGCCCGCGCGGCGCGCCTTCAGGTCGATCTGGAACGCATAGTCCTTGCCGACCTCGAGCGACACAGAGCGCGGAGCGAACTGCTCGCCGATGAACTGAGCCGTGCGAACCAGAACCGGACCCGGCTCGCCGGCGTTCAGGAACGACGACTTCGGGTTCGCGACGGCCTGCGGCCAAGCCGAGAACACGTGCACCTTGCCCGAAAGCACCATCGACTCGTTGACGTTCAGCGAGGTCTTCGACCACTTCACGTCATACCAGTTCAGCGTGCGCATGCGCAGGAACGCCTGCTGCGACTTCTCGCCATGCGCCGACGCCGGAGCGACGGAGCCCATCGTCGCGGCGACCGCAGCCGCCATGCCCAGGCCGAAGAGCCGAGCGACGCGTCCCGTCGCCAGCACGGCCATTCTCTCCAACAGTTTCATGGAACAACCTCCCAAGTTTCTCTTCGCGGACCGGCCCGTCGGGCCGGATGTCCGCTGTCGTCCTTGCCGGAGCGGCTCGCTCCCGGGCTCTCTTGCAGGAGCCCTTCGCAGCCGCCCCTCCTCGCTTTGAGCGATCGCTCGATCGTCCAGCCTTACGGCCGATCAGATCTTGGTGATCACCTTCGTGGTGGAGTACCACTTACCGACGAACCACCACAGGAAGTAGACGAGCATCGACACGAAGCCCGAGAAGAACGCGGCCACCGGCACGACGTCCTTACCGAAGGTGCGCAGCGTGCCGCGCTCGACCATGCGGATGTATTCCGGCATCGAGGTGCGGACGAAGTGGAGGCCGATCAGATCAGCCAGGGACATCAGCTGACCATGCTGCTCGGTCGCCTGATGGAAGGCGGCGATCGCCGGCCAATTGTTCGGGTAGAACAGCAGACCCCAGCCCAGGGCGCCGACCACAGCCGTGATCACATAGGAGCCCGACAGCAGCAGGATGATGTCCAGCCACAGGGCCGGAACGACCAGAGCCGACGGGAACACCAGGCTGATCGGGAAGTAGGTCCAGCCCCAGAAGTTCACGTAGCGGTTGATCCACTCGCCGATGAGCAGACCCAGAACCGCGAAGGTCGCGCCGAACGGGAGACGGAAGTTCTCCCACAGGAACGCCTGAGCGGCGGCCGCGAAGGTCACGCCCAGGATCGGGATGACGGTCGGCCACATACGACGGTCTTTCCAGTCGACCCAGAAGTCCCAGTCGCCAGCCGTCAGCATGAAGTGAATATGATAGCCGCCCAGCACTGCCAGAAACAGCAGCGTCAGAATCAGCCAATCGGAGGTCTTAACGCATCCCGCCGCTTCCGCGACAGAATGGAAAGGCCCGATTGCCCCCCCGCTCTTCGATGTAGACATCACTCTTCTCCTTGGTGTCTGTCCGCCCGGCGTCTTCGCGCCGGCGTCTCGAGACCTGCCTCCGGCTCTCTCGCGCCGGATTGTCCTTTGGAATTCGCCCCGCCGATCTCCCGCCGATCCCTCTCCGAAACCCCGTCCGAACCGCCGCCGCGCGGCCGTCCGGACGAAGCCTCGTTCCGGGAGCATTCGGAAAAATTCGCCGGAGGCGGCCGTCCGCGACACTGCGCGGGCGGCCGATATTCAGGCCGCTATCAGCCGATCAGCGCCGCAACGCCGTCCTTGCCGAGCAGGCGCTTCACGCCAGCCAGGATCTGCAGGACGACGCCGAACACGCCCAGAGCCATCCAGCCGAAGAACACGAAGCCCCAATGCAGCGGAGCGACGAACAGCTCTTCCATGAACCAGAAGGTGTGGCCCCACTCGTTCAGGCCGACGTTCGGGATGATCATGAACGGGCCGATGGCCACGATCAGGAACGCCAGCGAATAGCCGTGCGCGAAGAACGGAATGCGGGTCTTGGCGTAGAAGAACGAGCCCACGCCCATGATCGAGTAGATCGGGTAGCTGAGATAGAACTCGATGATGTGCGACGGGGTGAAGTCCGTGTCGCGAATCACGGTCATGTGCCAGGTGCCGTCCTGCTCCGTGAAGAAGCTGGCGCCCCAGTAGATGGCCACCGAGTAGACCGTCAGCCACTGCAGCAGCACGACGTGACGACGAAGCTCCTCACGCGGAGAAACCGCGTCGACATTGCGGTCGCGGGTCTTCCACAGATAGCCGGCGAGGCCGAGACCGGCGACGAGCTCCAGCGGAATCTCCGTCCACAGCATCGTCAGCCAATACGTCTGGAACTCCGGAGCGAACGAGTCGAGACCCGCGCGCCAGCCGAAGATCTGCTCATAGATACGGATGAACAGGTAGAAAATGTTGAGGACGGCGATGCCGATCCACATGGTCTTCAGGTCCACGATGGCATCTGAGCCGGCGGCTGCGCCGGCCGATGTCTCTGTCGTTACGCTCATCTCAATTCCTCCTAAGTGCTCCCAGGGATTCTCGAAGCGTTTTCGCCGCGTCCCGCCTCCCTGCTCGGCACGCGCCTTCGTCTCCAACGGTTGATTGTCGTCGCTGCGGCCTCGTGCTCGACGAGCCGCTGTCCCGACCTCCCGCTCTCACCGCCCAGCGACCCCTCTCAAAAGGACCCGCCGACGGCATTTTTCTTCTTTGCTCGGAGACGAATTTTCTCGAAACCGCCGCACGAAACGAAAGCCCCAGACCCCCCGGCGCCTCCCAGCGCCAAAACATCCAAAACGCCCTCGTTCGGCGAGCCGCAACCATTTCCGTTCCGCCTCGTAATGACAATATCCAATGGGGTAG
>NZ_LUUM01000039.1:0-2968 GCF_001644125.1 Methylosinus sp. R-45379 | reverse complement strand
TCCCGACACTGTGAATGGCGTGCAATGGCTGCATCAGCTCTACACATTGTCCGAGCCGGACTGCAGCTCGCGCGTAACCGTTCCGGTGCTCTGGGACAAGGACAGCCGCAAAGTCGTTTCCAACGAATCGGCAGAGATTCTGCGGATGTTCAACAGCGCCTTCGATCGCATAGGCGCGGCGGAAGGCGACTATTATCCCGCCGAGCTGCGCAGCGAGATCGACGCCCACGACGCTGGTGCGGTTCGATGTGGTCTATTACGGCCACTTCAAATGCAATTTGCGGGCGCTGGTCGATTATCCCGCTCTCTGGCGCTACACGCGGGCGCTCTACCAGCACCCGGCGATCCGCCCGACCGTCGATTTCGGTCACATCAAGGGCCATTATTATAGCAGCCATCCCTGGCTGAATCCGAGTGGAGTCGTTCCAATCGGCCCACGACGCGATTTCGATGCTCCGGTCGAGCCTCGCCATCATCATCAGGCAGGCGTCTCATGACCAGTCTCGACACCTCTTTCGAACTGTTCGCAATACTCCGCTCGAGCGGTTCGCCGCGCATTCAAAAAATCGGAAGTCCGCTCTTTGCCCACCGTGCGGAATTTGGCTTGAACAAGCACCCGGCTTTGTCCCCCGCGGAGCGCAAATTTCAGCGGTTTAAAACGCCGATCGGCGTCGAAACCCATCGGCAATTCATACATGCCCAACCATCACACATTTGCCATCGCTTCACACTTTTATATAACAGCCCAAGCCCTGTATCGTCTTCGTCCAGTCAACTCGCGAAGGTTCGACGAGAGTTCGTCTATCATCGTGGTCGCTGCTTGCTGCGACATTCGGAGTTCTTTGGCGACGAAAGGGACGGTGACGACCGGCGACTCCAGACACAGGTCGACAAACCGCGGCAGCCTTGAATTCGTTCTACGGTCTTTGCATTTTCTGAGTAGGAGCTCACGCGCGAGCGTCAATCTGTCGAGTTCCTTCGAATCCGCCTTTGCCATGAGTTCGACCGCCCGCGCAAAGGCTATCATTCGAGATTCGAGATCACTTTGCCGACTCCTCCGATATTTGGCGTGCCGAAATCCTGCTTGTAGCGCCGATAGATGATGCAGCGTTTTTCCCCGGCGCCGTAGCAAGTCCGCGACGAGCAAGGATCCGAGCCATGGGCTGTGTTGCAGGGGCTCTATCTCTTCCCAAGCGTCGAGCGCGGCGCCTGCAGTCATCAAGGGCGGAAGATTGGTCATGTCGCCCAGACGCTCCCGCCATTCGGCGAGGCGGCCCTCCTCGTCCCAATCCTCATCGTAAACCAAACCCGAGTCGTCCCGCTTCCGCTGGACCGGCGCGATGCGCTCTGCCAAACGCGACGTTCGCGCCAGTAGTTCGTCGATTTCGTCGAATTCCCCCGACGAGGATCGCCACACGGTCTCAAGCTCATCCTCCACCGCGTCTTCGTCCTCGAGGGCTCCCGACCCGGCCGCGGTCGCCTCGAGGAGAATACCCTGTGGTCGCGACACGCCCCGCAGACCAGCGAGTCCCTCGATCGTCAGCGCCCAACCCGGTTCGCGATCAGCTATGCGACGACGCGTGAGCAGCACAGCATGGGCTCGCACGAGTTCGTGCGTCGGCGTGCGCACGTCCGTTCCGGCGTCATGAAGGACGAGGTCTTCGAGCTGCACGAATTCGCCGGCGCACCACAAAGCGGCGCAGGCGTCATGGAAATGCGCGCGGAGAACGAATGCTTCGGCGACGGGACTCGAGCGAAGCCGCTCGTCGAAACGCGCGAGGGCGTCGGACGCGCTCTCGAAGGGCGCTTGCAGGCGCTCGAATGAAACAGAGGCGGGAAGAGCTAATCCCATTTTAATCCTGTACGAATCAAGACGACTATCAACTTATCTCCAATTTAGCTTTAGTGATAGACGATGCCATTTTCGCCTTCGCTGACCGGATCGAAATGCGTCGCCGTAGCAGCCGAAAGCAAGCCTCGGAACGGCTCTGGAGACGAGCTTTCGGCCCGCAAATCGACGAAAGGAGCTGTTTTGCGGGCCTTTCTTCTGCTCACCACTATGTCGCGGCGGCGAACTTCTGCCGTCGGATGCGGTTTCAAACGACCGATTATTGATATTCATCACAATTGAAATTATGCCTATTGATCACATCATGGGCGATATGATATCGTCACAGCAATGAGATTGGTTCTGGATACGAACGCCCTGATCGCAGCACTCCGAAGCCCAAGCGGAGCCTCCGCCGAGCTTCTCAGACTTGCGCGTCGAGGACAGATCCAGCTTCTGGCCAGCGCCGCCCTCGCAATCGAATATGAGGCCGTGTGTCTGCGCGACGAACACCGCAAAGCGGCCGGCCTGTCGACGAAAGAGGTCTGTCAGTTTCTCGACGCGATCATAGATCTGATCGAACCGGTCGAAATTTGGTTCCTTTGGAGGCCGCAATTGCGAGATCCGGGCGACGAATTGGTGCTCGAGGCGGCTGTGAATGGGCAGGCCGCAACGATCGTTACGTTCAATTTACGTGACTTCGGACTGGTGCGAGAGCGCTTTGGCATCGAGGTTCTCACGCCGAGAGATACGCTGATGAGGAAAGTGCAATGAAAACCAAAACCGCCGCTTATGCTCTTCGGCTCCCCGCTTCGATGAAGGCCGAAGCCGAAAAGATTGCAGCCGAGGATGGCACGAGCCTCAACCAGTTCGTCGCTTCGGCGGTGGCCGAAAAGGTTTCGGCGTTACGGACCGCTCGCTATTTCGCGGAAAAGAAAGGCTGGACCGATTGGAGCGCCTTCGACCAGATCATGCGCCGCGAGGGCGGCGCGCCGCCGGTTACGGACGACGAGATTCCTGAAGCTTATCGAACGGCTCGCAAATAGTCCGTTGCTGATTTCGTCGGAAGGAAACCAGGGCGAATGGCCCTGATCGGCTACGCCCGCGTCTCGACCGAGGATCAGGTCACGGACGCGCAGA
>NZ_LUUM01000038.1:0-3420 GCF_001644125.1 Methylosinus sp. R-45379 | reverse complement strand
AGGCGCAGATGCTCGCGCTTCATCCCCGCCTGCGCGAGCAGCTGGGTGAGGACGAGCTCGCTGCCCGCCTCCGGCTGGCGTGATTGGAAGGCGAGGTCGCGCACATCGGCGAGCCCGTCGATGCGCCGGGCGAGGCCCTTGCGAAACATCAGCCCGCGGCGGCGCTTGGCCCATTCCACGACGACGATCGGCTCGCCCGCGAGCCGTCTCTCCACCGTCTCGACATTCCAGCCGTCGTCCGGCTCTGGAATATGCAGTCCGGCGGCGATGCAGCCGCCCGCGGCGGCGCGCTCGAGCCCGTCCAGCGCGCCGTCGAGCAGCGCCGCGACGCCGCAGCGCGATTCGCGCAACGCCCATTCGAGCAGCGGATCATGGCCGCCGGCGACGACGAGCGGACGCGTCGCCGAGCCTTCGCCGCGCGGAGCCCGGCCGCTCGCGCCCGCGGCCAGCCACTCCTCGATCTCGATGCGGGGAAACAGCAGCTTGCCGGTGACGCGGCGTACAGGCAAGGCGCCTTCCGCGGCGAGATCATAGACCTTGCGCTCCTTGACGCGCAGCAGCGCGGCGAGCTCGCGCGTGGTGAGAAATTCAGACATTGTGTGTTTTTTCCGAGATGCGGAAAATTAACATAGCCAGCCTTCGGCGACAATCTCCCAATTATCCCGCACCACCAACAAAGGCGCGCGATCCAGAGCCAGTCGCAATTTGCTATTCCTATGCGAAATTATGTGAAAGACTCACAAATAGGCAAAATATATGCATAAGTAAGACAAGGCTCATCCATCCGAGCCGATCATCGGAGTGGTTCTCATGGTCAAACTGGCAAGTCTGGCGCTCGTCGCCGCTTTTCTGTCGCTGAATTTCACCCCGGCCTCTGCAGAGGCTCCCGCGGCCGATAAGGCTACCGGCGCCAAGACGGTGACTGTGTTCGCGGCGGCGAGCCTCAAGAATGCATTGGATGACGCCGCTGCGGCCTTCAAGAAGAAGACCGGCGTCGAGGTCTCCATCAGCTATGCGGCCTCCCTGCCGCTGGCCAAGCAGATCGAATCGGGCGCGCCGGCCGACATCTTCATTTCGGCCGACACCGCCTCCGCCGATTATCTCTCCTCGCGCGGGCTGCTGAAGGAGGGCTCGCGCACCGATCTGCTCGGCAATAGCCTCGTGCTCATCGCGCCCAAGATCGCCAACGTGAAGAAGCTCGCGCTGGACAAAGCCTCGCTGCTGGGCGCGCTCGGCGACAGCGGACGCATCGCCACCGGCGATCCGGCCTCCGTCCCTGTGGGCAAATACGCCAAGGCCGCTCTGACGAAGCTCGGCCTGTGGGAGGATTTGGAACCGCGCTTCGCCTTCGCCGAGAATGTGCGCGCCGCGCTCCTCTTCGTCGCGCGTGACGAGGCGCCGCTCGGCATCGTCTATCTGACCGACGCGCATTCGGATCCCAAGGTCTCGGTCGTCGCGACCTTCCCGGCCTCGTCGCACCCGCCGATCGTCTATCCCTTCGCGCTGACCGCCTCCTCGACGAGTGACTCGGCGGCGAAATTCTTCGCCTTTCTGAAGGGTCCGGAGGCCGCCGGCTTCTACAAGAAGCAGGGCTTCGCCGTTCTGCACTGAAACGGCTTTCCCTCGCCGCCGCTCCCAGTCTATCCTTCGGCGGCGAGGGAACCATGACCGTAGCGCATAATCCCAAAGACCTTTCGCGGACGGCCGCGCCGTTTCGCCTCGACCGCGCCCGTCTCGCCGAGCTGGCGGAGACAGCGCTCGCCACCGCGCGCCGCGCCGGAGCGAGCTACGCCGATATTCGCCTCGGCGAGACGCGCCGCCAATTCGTCCAGGCGAAGGAAGATCGGCTCGACGAATTTTTCGAGAGCGTCAGCCCCGGCTTCGGCCTGCGCGTGCTCGTCGATGGCTGCTGGGGCTTTTATGGCGCGCGCTCGCTGGAGCGAGGCGCCATAGCCGCGGCGGTGGAGCGCGCGATTCACAACGCCCGCGCCGTCGCGCCCATCCGCGTCGCGCCCGTGCAGATCGAGGAGACCGAGCCGCATGTCGCCGAATGGATCATGCCGCTCGGCGTCGATCCTTTCGCCGTCGATGCGCCGGCCAAGGTCGAGCGCCTCGTCGCCGTCAACGCCGCGGCGCTGGCGGCGGGCGCGGATTATTGCGTTTCCTCCTTCGCCTTCGCCACGGAGGAGCGACTCTTCGCCGACAGCCGCGGCAGCCGCATCTTCCAGTCGCGCACGCGCACGCAGCCCTCTTTCGAGGTCACGCTGATCGACAAGGCCTCCGGCCGTTTCGCGACGCGCGAGAGTCTCGCTCCGGCGCGCGCCGCCGGCTGGGAGCATGCGCTCTCCTGCGATCTCCTCGGCGAGGCGCGGCAGGCCGTCGAGGATGCGCGCCAAAAGCTGGGCGCCAAGCCCGTCGAGGCGGGCGTGACCGATGTCGTCATCGACCCCACCAATCTTTGGCTCACCATTCACGAGACTGTCGGCCATTCCACCGAGCTCGATCGCGCGCTCGGCTGGGAGGCGAATTTCGCCGGCACCTCTTTCGTCAAGCCGCATATGCTCGACAATCTGCGCTTCGGCAGCGAGCTGATGACGATCAAGGCGGATCGCTCGCAGGAGGGCGGACTCGCCAGCATCGCCTTCGACGACGATGGCGCGCCGCGCGAGCGCGCGGAATTCGAGATCGTCTCCAATGGCGTGTTCCGCAATTTCCAAATGGCGCTCGGTCAGGCGCATCTCATCGGCGCCGAGCGCTCCAACGGCTGCGCCTATGCGGATGATCCGACCGCCTTTCCCATTCAGCGCATGCCCAATATCTCGCTGGCGCCCAATCCTGATGCCTGCAAGCTCGAGGAGCTGATCGGCGGCGTCGAGAAGGGGCTCTATATCGTCGGCGCGGGAAGCTGGAGCATCGATCAGCAGCGCGACAATTTCCAATTCGGCGGCCAGATGTTCTACGAGATCCGCGACGGCAAGCTCGGCGAGCCGGTGCGCGACGCGGCCTATCAGGGCCGCACCATTCCGTTTTGGAATTCGCTCGACGGACTCGGCGACGCCTCCACCTACCGGCTGTGCGGCACCTTCACTTGCGGCAAGGCCGAGCCGATGCAGCTCGCGCCGGTCTCGCATGGCGCGCCGGCGGCGCGTTTCCGCGGCGTGACGGTGCTGAACACCGCGCGCGACTGAAATCCTTCACGGCGAAGGCCCCCTCCCTCACCCTCCCCCGCTGCGCGGGAGAGGGAGGCGGCAAACGCTACACGAAATCTCCATGAAGCGCGCAATCTGCCCCCTCTCCCGCGAAGCGGGGGAGGGCTGGGGAGGGGGCTCGAGCACATTCGCTATCATCGCGCGAAGCCACTCGATTGCTTCGCCTGTGGCTCGCAATGACGTTGTGCGCCTTTAGAGTCTGTCCGTTAAC
>NZ_LUUM01000037.1:0-8487 GCF_001644125.1 Methylosinus sp. R-45379 | reverse complement strand
ATTGATCGCCGCGCCGCCGACGGTGAAATTATCCAGCATCTGCCGCGTGACGGCGGCGCGGCGATCAATCAGATCTGCAAGGCCAATGGCGTCGGCCTCAAGGTCTTCGAGCTAGCGCTCGAGCATCCGACACGCGATTTCACGACGAGCGCCGCAATGGAGGAGCGCGAGGCCGCCGGCACTCTGGTCTATGGCATGGAGGCGGTGGACGGCGGGATCGATCTTTTGGCGCCGGGCGAGATGGGCATAGGCAACACCAGCTCGGCGGCGGCGATCTACGCCGCGCTCTATGGCGGGCCGGCGGCGCGCTGGACCGGGCGCGGAACCGGCGTCGACGACGAAGGGCTCGCGCGCAAGAACGCCGTCATCGACGAGGCGCTCGCCTTTCACGCCGGACATTTGTCCGATCCGCTGGAGATTTTGCGCCGGCTCGGCGGGCGCGAGATCGCCGGCATGATGGGCGCGATGCTCGCGGCGCGGCGCAATCGCATCCCCGTGCTGCTCGACGGCTATGTCGCCTGCGCGGCGGCGGCGCTGCTGCATGCGACGAGCCCGGACGCCATCGCCCATTGCCTCGCCGGCCATGTCTCGGCGGAGGGCGCGCATAGGGATGTGCTGGAGCGGCTCGGCAAGAAGCCGCTGCTCGATCTCGGCATGCGGCTCGGCGAGGGCTCCGGCGCCGCGCTGGCGATCGGCGTCGTCAAGGCGGCGCTCGCCTGCCACAGCGGGATGGCGACTTTCGCCAGCGCCGGCGTCAGCGGCAAGGATTAGGACGCGTCATTCCCGGCCGCTGAATTTCCCGGGCTCACGACGCCGCCGCCAACACCTTGCGGCGCTTCACCTCCGCGCGCATCAGATCGAGGCATTCCTTGGTCGAGGCCATGTCCAGCGCGGTGAGGCCGAGGCCCGTCTCGAAGGAAGGGTCGGCGCCGGCCGCCATCAATTGCGCCACGGCGCGGGCGCGGCCGGAGGAGGCGGCGAACATCAGCGGCGTCGCGGCGTTGACATTTATGTGCTGAATGTCGATTCCGGCGCGGATCAGCAGCGCGATATTCTCCTCTATCTCGCCGACACAGGCGAGCCACAGCGCCTGATTGCCGTCCACATTGGTCGCATGGAGATCGGCGCCGGCCTGCAGCAGCTCGGCCACCAGCGCCGGCGGGGCGAGGCGCGCGGCGACCATCAGCGGCGTCACATTGTCCTTGTTGCGGCCATTGGCGTCGCCGGGCGCAAAGCCGTGCTCGGCCAGAAAAGCCTCCAGGGCCGGGCTCAGCGCCGCCGTGGCGGGGGGCGCGGAACGCTCGGCGATCGCCCAGGCCTCATAGCCGCCGTCGAGGCTGTAGACGTCGGAAAAGCCCTGCTCGGCGAAATATTTGGCGTAGGCCTGGCTGGAATTGCCGTGATAGCAGCAGAACACCACCGGCCGGTCCTTCGGCGTCAGAGTGACGAAGGAGGAGATGTTCTCCCGCGTCGCCAGCTCGGCCCCATCTATATGGCCGCGCGCGAAAGAGTCCGGATCGCGCACGTCTATCACCAGCGCGCGCCCGCGCCCGATGATCTGACGCGCCGCGATGACGTCGATCCTGCGAAAATTCGCCTGCATGCCGCATTTCTCCCTTCGATCGCCCCGCGACATGCGAAGTCGGGGCCAACCGCCCCTCAGGGACCGCGCGCGCTGGTTTTCGGCGCCCTCGTCGGCTAGAGTCATTCCGGTTCCAATCGAACCGGAATGACTCTCGATTTCCTTGTTCTGCCGTGTTTTCTTCACGCGAACCGGTTCCCGCTTCGCTCGAAAACACTCTAGGCTCGTGGAAGGAGGCGCGACATGCGGGACACGGTAGAGAATTTCGAGGATCGGGCGCGGCTCGACGGACGCATCGCATTGGCGATCGTCACTTTCGCCACCGCCTATGGGCTCGTCGCTCTGCTCGATCGCGTCGGCGCGCCGGAGCGGCTGGTGGCGCTGGTGTCGCCCTATTTCACCGTGGTCGCTCTGGCCGCGCTGGGCTTTCTGCTGCATTCCATGCGCGTGTCCTTCTATTACGCGGCGGGACGGGCGGCGCCGGCCGCCTATGTCGGATTCGCGCAGGCCGCGCTGGTCACGGGCCTCGCGGCGCCTTTCGCGGCTCGGCTCACCGGCGCCGGCTCGCCGCTCGGCGTGACGCTCGGCCTGCTGCTCGGCGTCGCGCTCATCGGCGCGGCGACCGGGCCAGCGCTGCGCAAGACCGGGGCCTTCTCGCTGTCCGATCTGCTGGCGGCGCGCTTCTCGCGCATGGAGCCGCGGCTCGGCATGATCGCCGTCGCCGCGCTCACCTCGGCGATCGTGGCGCTCGCCGGCTATCAGACGGCGGTGGACGCGCTGGTCGGCTTCACTGGCGCGGGCCGGCCCTTCGCGGCCTTCTTCATCGGCGCGGCGATTCTCCTGATCGCGGGACCGGGCGGCGTCGGCGGCGTGCTGTGGAGCGCCTGCGCCGCCGCGGGCGTGCTGATGGCGGGCTTCGCTCTGCCGCAGATCGCCCTCATGGCCGAAGGCTTTCCCACGCCCTTGCCGCTCATCGGCGATCAGGCCGCCTGGAGCGAGGCGACGCGCATCATCCAGAATTGGCGGCTGGCCCGGCCTGCGCCGGTCGCGCTCGAGATCACCACAGCGCTCGGCCTGGCGCTCGGCCTGGCGACTCTCGCGCCCGCCCTCGCCCCATCGGTGGCGACGCGGGATGTGGCGGCGGCGCGGCGGGCCGGGATCGCGGCCATGTTCTGGACATTGACGGCGGCGGCGCTGGTGGCGGCGACCGTCGCCTCCTCCGCGCTGATCGTCTCCAATGTCGCCGTCGGTCAGACGCCGGAACGGCTCCCCGAATCCATCTATTCGGCGAGCGCGCGCGGCCTGCTGCAGATTTGCGGCGCCAAGGCGGACGGCCCGGCGCAGGCGCGCGCCGCCTGCCTCGCTCGCAAGCTGGCGCCCGCCGCGCCGCTGCGGCCGGAGGATATTTCCGTGCGCGCGGAATATCTCATCGGCGCCCTGCCGCAATTGGCCAAGCTCGGCGCCGCGCTCAGCGGCCTCGTCGCCTCCGGAGTCATCGCCGTCGGCCTGGCGCTGGCGGCGGCCAGCCTGCACGCCTGCGCCGCCGCGGTCGGCCATGACGCGCTCTATCGGCTGCGCGCCGAATCGGCGCTGACCAGCCGGCGCCTCGCCATCACGCGGCTGGCGCTGGTCGGCGTCACTGCGCTCGGCTCGGCGACGAGCGCAGCCAACGCCATAGACGCGCGCACCCTCGTCGGCATGGCGCTCGCGCTGTCGGCGGCGGGCTTCGTTCCGCTGATCGGCCTCGCGCTGTTTCCGCGCGCGCAAGACCGCGACGCGATGGTCGGCCAATTGGCGGGCGTCGCGACAATGGCGGTGACGCTGATCGTCGATTCGTCGCCGCCGGACATAGAGCAGCTCGCCTGGGCCGGACTCTGCGGCGCCATCGCCGGGCTGCTCGCCGGCGGTGTTTCGGCGCAGGCTTTCTCGCGAGAGACGCGGCAATCACGTAATTTCGTGGAAGAGATTTTACGCGGCGAAGGCAATGTGCTACATCTCGATAAAGGAGCCTGAGATGCAATATTGTGTCGAATCGCTGTGAGAAGAAGCTGACAATGGCGAAAAAGCACAATTCGGGTAAAAACATCAGCGTTGTTGCAAGAGAAAGCTCTGAGTTCCCTGCCGAGAAGGCCTATGTCGAGGATCGCCGCAAGAGCTTTATAACATTGGGCGGCTGCTCTACTTATGAGAGCGGTCTCCGGCTGAATGAAGGTCTTTTCCGATCGCGCGGACATTTGTGGCGCCGCCCGACGATCGCGCTGGTCGCCGATCCGATCGAGAAGATCGATTCGCGCTTCTCCTGCCTGCCGCCGGAATTCCTGACCTATCTCGTCAATGACGCGAAAAAGCTGCATCTGCCGAATCTTCTGGAGATGGACGCAGAGCTGCTGATCTTCGACTTGACGCGCGATCTGCGCAGCGGCGTCGTCGCTCTGAGCGAGACGCAATTCGTCATCGATCCGCTCGAGGGCGTCCATATTCTCGAGGGCCTGACGCCCGAGACGATGAATCAGGACGTCTTCGACAAGGTCTTCAAAGGCGGCGAGCGCATTTCCTTCCACGCCAATTGGGCGCGGTTCTTCCCGCTGTGGAAGCGCGCCTTCGCGCGATCGATCGAGATTTTGTCGCGGAAATTCTCGCGCCTCGTGCTGCTCGAGCATTATTTCACCTGCAAGGTGAATGGCGTCCCCTACACCTATGACTTCGCGCCCGGAGCCGCGGAGATGGCGAATGTCGCGCTCGAGAAAATGTATGATTTCGCGCGCAGCTTCGACAATATCTCCTTCATCTCGCTGCCGCGGAAGCTGTTCATCACCGGCCGCGAGGCGCCCTGGGGCGGACCGAGCGACACGCATTACTTGCCAGAGGTCTATCTTCTCTACGCCGAGAAGACCGCGCAGCTGCTCTTCCCCGAACGCGAGGACGGCAGCCGCGCCATCATCGATCAGCTCTTCCTCCGGGCGGCGGAGCGCGATGATCTGATCGTGCAAATTCAGGCCCTCACCGAGGAGCGCGACCGGCTGGCGACCGACAACGCCGCTTTCGCCGCCGCGCGCGACGCCGCGCTGGAGGAACGAGACGAGATGCGCGCGCGGCTCGAAGGCGCGGCCGACGATACGCTCACGCCCCGCGACGATCATGCCCCCGCCACAGCGGAGAATGACGCCGATTTCGTCGAGTGTGAGAGCGCGACGATCGAGACGAGAGTGATCAGAGCCGAGCGCGACGCCGCCCTTGCCGAAAAGGCCGCGGCTGTCGCCGAGCGCGCTCTCGCGCTCTATGAGAGAGAGGCGATGCGAAGGGAGCGCGACGCCGCCGTCGCGGACCGTGATCGCATCCTCGGCGAAAATGCCGCCATGGCCGCCGTATGGAGCAAGGAAGCTCACGAGAAGGAGGCGATGCGGGCCGAGCGCGACGCGGCCATTGCGAACGCCGAGGCCTTTGCGGCGGACCGCGATCGCATCATGGGCGAAAACGCCGCCATGGCCGCCGAATGGAGCAAGGAGGCGCATGAGAAGGAGGCGATGCGCGCGGAGCGCGACCAAGCCGTCGCCGACGCCCACGCCTTTGCGGCCGATCGCGATCGCGTCCTGGCCGAAAGCACCGCCTTGCTCGTCGAGCGCGATCGGGCGTCCGGCGAGATCGACGAGATCATCGCCCAGCTCGAGGCCGCTCTCGCGCATAGCGAGGAGCTCGCCGCCGAGCGCGACCGCCTCGCCGCCGAGAAAGCCGCGCTCATCTCTGAGCGCGACGACGCCCGCGGAGCGAGCCTCGTCGACGCCCAGTGACGCCGCGAGAGGCCCGGCGGAGAGGGCTCTCTATCCTTCCCTCCCTTTTCTGCTATAAGCCCCTCGCACGCCCGGTTTTCCGGGCGGCTCCGCTCGCGGCGACCCTCGCTGGACGACATCCCGGCCCCGGCCGCGGCCTGCGGACCCACACCCGAAAACGAAAAGGACCTCACCGATGTCGATCACTGCGGAGCGCAAGCAGGCGCTCATCAAGGAATATGCGACCAAGCCGGACGACACCGGCTCGCCGGAAGTGCAGGTGGCGATCCTCACCGAGCGCATCACCAATCTGACCGGGCATTTCAAGACCCATGTGAAGGACAATCATTCGCGTCGCGGTCTCTTGAAGCTCGTGTCGCAGCGTCGCCAGCTGCTCGACTATGTGAAGTCGAGAGACGAGCCGCGCTATCGCTCCATCATCGAGCGTCTCGGCATTCGTCGCTGAGTTCACGCCCGCTCGCGGGACGAGCCTCGAAAGAGGCCGAGAGAAAGCGAGATCGCGGTCCGCCGCGATTTCGCGTATGAAAAAACGGTTCGGCCGAACGATTCGGCCGCTTCATTGCCGGAAGGGATGCGCGAAAGGGCGGCCCTTCCAACGTTCGGCGGGCGGCATGGGGCCGCGCCGCCGGCCCTCGGCAGATCGTCATGGCAGGATCGCCGGACGCTGAGGCGAGGATCTTTCGAAGCGTTCGCGGCTTCGCGTCTTTGAAAATCCCCGCCCCGCAGCCTCTCGCCGTCTTGCCCATGACGCCTCGCCAAGCCGACGCGCAACATGGCGCGTCATGAGAGAAAGACGAAAAGACATGTTCCAAATCCATCGCGAAGAACTCGACTGGGCGGGCCGCAAGCTGATCCTCGAGACCGGCAAGATCGCCCGCCAGGCGGACGGCGCCGTTTTCGCCAGCTGGGGCGAGACCACAGTGCTCGCGACCGTCGTCTCGGCCAAGGCGCCCAAGCCCGGCCAGGACTTCTTCCCGCTGACCGTGAATTACCAGGAGAAAGCCTTCGCCGCGGGCCGTATTCCGGGCGGCTATTTCAAGCGCGAAGGCCGCCCCAGCGAGCGCGAGACGCTGGTCTCCCGCCTCATCGACCGCCCGATCCGCCCGCTGTTCCCCGACGGCTATCGCAACGACACGCAGGTCATCGTGACCGTGCTGAGCCATGATCTCGAGAATGACCCGGATATTCTCGCCATGGTCGCCGCCTCGGCGGCGCTGACGCTCTCCGGCATTCCCTTCATGGGGCCGATCGGCGGCGCCCGCGTCGGCTATATCAACGGCCAGCTCAAGCTCAATCCGACGATCGAGGAGATGAAGCTCTCGGCGCTCGACCTCGTCGTCGCCGGCACGTCGGACGCCGTGCTGATGGTGGAATCGGAGGCGCAGGAGCTCTCCGAGGATCTGATGCTCGAGGCGGTGATGACTGGCCATCGCGGCTTCCAGCCGGTGATCGACGCGATCATCCGCCTCGCCGAGCGCGCCGCAAAGGATCCGCGCGACCTCAATGTTGTCGACAAGACCGAGGTCGACGCCGCCGTCGACGCCATCGCCGAGGCCGAGCTGCGCGCCGCCTATAAGATCACGGTGAAGCAGGATCGCTACGCCGCGGTGGACGCAGTGAAGGCCAAGGTCTTCGCCGGCCTGCTGCCGGAAGGCGGCGAGGCGAAATTCTCCAAGGAGCATGTCGCAGAGGCCTTCCACGATCTGCAGGCCAAGGTCGTGCGCTGGAACATTCTCGACGACGGCATCCGCATCGACGGCCGTGACGTGAAGACCGTGCGCCCGATCGTCGCCGAGGTGGGCGTGCTGCCGCGCGCGCATGGCTCGGCCCTGTTCACCCGCGGCGAGACGCAGGCGCTGGTCGTCGCCACGCTCGGCACGGGCGAGGACGAGCAATTCGTCGACTCGCTCGAGGGGACGTATAAGGAGCGCTTCCTGCTCCACTATAACTTCCCTCCCTACTCCGTCGGCGAGACGGGCCGCATGGGCTCGCCCGGCCGCCGCGAGATCGGCCATGGCAAGCTCGCCTGGCGCGCCATCCGCCCGATGCTGCCGGCGGCCGCTGAATTCCCCTACACGCTGCGCGTCGTCTCGGAGATCACCGAGTCCAACGGCTCCTCGTCCATGGCCACTGTCTGCGGTTCCTCGCTGGCGCTGATGGACGCGGGCGTGCCGCTGAAGAAGCCGACGGCGGGCATCGCCATGGGCCTCATCCTCGAGGGTGAGCGCTTCGCGGTTCTCTCCGACATTCTCGGCGACGAGGACCATCTCGGCGACATGGACTTCAAGGTGGCGGGCACGTCGGACGGCGTCACCTCGCTGCAGATGGACATCAAGATCGCCGGCATCACCGAGGAGATCATGCGCGTCGCGCTCGCCCAGGCGCGCGACGGCCGTCTGCACATCCTCGGCGAGATGTCCAAGGCGCTCACCACCTCGCGCGCCGAGCTCGGCGAGTTCGCTCCGCGCATCGAGACGCTGAAGATCGCCACCGACAAGATCCGCGAAGTGATCGGCACCGGCGGCAAGGTCATTCGCGAGATCGTCGAGAAGACCGGCGCCAAGATCAATATCGAGGACGACGGCACGGTGAAGGTCGCCTCCTCCGACGGCAACTCCATCAAGGCGGCGATCAATTGGATCAAGTCGATCGCCTCCGATCCGGAGGTCGGCCAGATCTATGAGGGAACCGTGGTGAAGACCGCCGACTTCGGCGCCTTCGTCAATTTCTTCGGCGCCAAGGACGGCCTCGTTCACATCTCGCAGCTCTCCAAGCAGCGCGTGAACAAGACCACCGATGTGGTGAAGGAAGGCGACAAGGTGAAGGTGAAGCTGCTCGGCTTCGACGATCGCGGCAAGGTGCGCCTCTCCATGCGCGTCGTCGATCAGCAGACCGGCGAAGACCTCGAGGCCAAGGAAAAGGCCGAGGCCGCCAACGCCGGCGAGTGAGGCCCGGCGAGTCGAATGACGGATAGGGCTCGCCCGGCGGGCCCTCATCCGACCCTCGCTGACGCGAGGGCCACCTTCTCCCCCTGCGCGGGAGAAGGACGCGCTTTTTTCTTCGAGTAGGCGCAATATCGAGCGGGCGCCACGTTCGACGCCGCACTCCTTCTCCCGC
>NZ_LUUM01000036.1:0-1155 GCF_001644125.1 Methylosinus sp. R-45379 | reverse complement strand
CATGGCCAAGGAAAAATTCTCACGCACGAAGCCGCATTGCAACATCGGCACGATCGGTCACGTGGACCATGGCAAGACGTCGCTGACGGCGGCGATCACCAAGGTTCTGGCCGAGACGGGCGGCGCGACCTTCACGGCCTATGACCAGATCGACAAGGCCCCGGAAGAGCGCGCCCGCGGCATCACCATCTCGACGGCGCATGTCGAGTATGAGACCGCCAATCGCCATTACGCCCATGTCGACTGCCCCGGCCACGCCGATTATGTGAAGAACATGATCACCGGCGCCGCGCAGATGGACGGCGCCATCCTCGTCGTCTCCGCCGCCGACGGCCCGATGCCGCAGACCCGCGAGCACATCCTGCTCGCTCGCCAGGTCGGCGTGCCGGCGCTCGTCGTGTTCCTGAACAAGGTCGACATGGTCGACGATCCGGAACTGCTCGAGCTCGTCGAGCTCGAGGTTCGCGAGCTGCTGTCGAAATACGAGTTCCCCGGCGACGATATTCCGATCACCAAGGGCTCGGCCCTGGCGGCGCTCGAGAACAAGACGCCCGAGATCGGCCATGACGCGATCCTGAAGCTGATGCAGACGGTCGACGAATATATCCCGCAGCCGGAGCGTCCGAAGGATCAGCCCTTCCTGATGCCGGTCGAGGACGTGTTCTCGATCTCTGGCCGCGGCACGGTGGTGACGGGCCGCGTCGAGCGCGGCATTGTCAAGGTCGGCGAGGAAGTCGAGGTCGTCGGCATCCGCCCGACGATCAAGACGACGGTGACGGGCGTGGAAATGTTCCGCAAGCTGCTCGATCAGGGCGAGGCGGGCGACAATATCGGCGCGCTGCTGCGCGGCACCAAGCGCGAGGACGTCGAGCGCGGCCAAGTTCTGTCGAAGCCCGGCTCGGTGAAGCCGCACACCAAGTTCAAGGCGGAAGCCTATATTCTGACGAAGGAAGAGGGCGGCCGTCATACGCCGTTCTTCACCAACTATCGTCCGCAGTTCTACTTCCGCACGACGGATGTGACCGGCATTGTGACGCTCCCCGAGGGCGTCGAGATGGTGATGCCGGGCGATAATGTGGCGATGGAGGTGAACCTCATCGTTCCGATCGCCATGGAGGAGAAGCTGCGCTTCGCCATCCGCGAAGGCGGCCGCAC
>NZ_LUUM01000035.1:0-60782 GCF_001644125.1 Methylosinus sp. R-45379 | reverse complement strand
GGGTCGGATGAGGGCGCGGCCGCGTCCACGTATCGATATGCGTGGCGAGCCAAAGGATTTTGCCGTGCGGGCGTCGGCCCTCATCCGACCCTTGCTGACGCGAGGGCCACCTTCTCCCACTCGTGGGAGAAGGAGTCGCGCACGATGACTCCGCGAACCGTCTATAGTTCCCCATGCGCGTCGATCTCTTCGATTTCGAGCTTCCGCGAGACCGGATCGCGCTGCGTCCCGCCGAGCCGCGCGACAGCGCGCGTCTGCTCGTCGTTCCGCCGGACGGCGCCTTCCTCGAGCGCTCCATTCGTGATCTGACCGATTTTCTCGCGCCCGGCGATGCGCTCGTCGTCAATGACACGCGCGTCATTCACGCGCGCCTCTCCGGCTTTCGCGCGCGCGGCGAAACGCGCGCCCATATAGAGGCGACGCTGATCGAGCGCGTCGCGGCCGATCGCTGGCGCGCGCTCGTCAAGCCCGCGAAGAAGCTCGCCATCGGCGAGACCGTGTGCTTTGGAGCGGACGGCGCGCTGGCGGCGACGGCGCTCGAGAAGGGCGAGAATGGCGAGATATTGCTCGGCTTCTCGCTCGCGGGAGCCGCGCTGGACGAAGCCGTGGAGGCCGCCGGCGTCATGCCGCTGCCGCCCTATATCGCCGGCCAACGCGCCGCCGACGCGCGCGACGAGACCGATTATCAAACGCTGTTCGCCGCCAACGCCGGCGCCGTCGCCGCGCCGACGGCAGGGCTGCATTTCACGCCGCGCCTCGTCGAAGAGCTGCAGGCGAAAGGCGTATCGCTGCATCGCGTGACGTTGCATGTCGGCGCGGGGACGTTTCTTCCGGTGAAGGTCGAGGACACTGCAGAGCATAAGATGCATTCCGAATGGGGAGCGCTCGACGCCGCGACGGCGCAAGCGCTGAACGAGACGCGCGCGCGGGGAGGGCGCATCATCGCCGTGGGCACGACCGCATTGCGCGTGCTGGAGAGCGCGGCGCGCGAGGACGGAACGCTCGCGGAATTTGCGAGCGACACGGCGATCTTCATCACGCCCGGCTATCGGTTCCGCGCCGTCGATGCGCTGCTCACCAATTTCCATCTGCCGCGTTCGACGCTTTTCATGCTGGTCTGCGCCTTTGCCGGGCTCGAACGCATGCGTGCGGCCTATGCGCATGCGATCGCTTCCGGCTATCGCTTCTATTCCTACGGCGACGCTTGCCTGCTGCTGCGCAAATGAGCGAAGTCGCTTTCCTCGACGTGCGCGTGCTGGCGCTCTGGCGCGACGATCGCACCGAATGTCCGCTGACGCTCGATCTGCGCATAGACGCCGACAGCCGCCGCGTGATCTCGCATTGGGAGACTTTCGGCGCCTGCGATCTTTCCGGCGGCAAATGCCGGCCTTTCGTGCTGCGGCGCGACGGCGCTCTGGATTTCGGCATGGGCGCCGCGGAAGCGTGGCGTACTGATCTACGCAGCGTCGCGATCAAGGTCGGCGAGCGCTTCACCGTGCATTGGAACGAGCGCGATTTCGGCCTTTATGAGATCGTCAAAGTGGCGTCTCTCGGCGCCAAGAGCTGACAATGAGAGACGCATGACCGAGCAATTCGAATTTCGGCTACTCGCGAAGGACGGCGCGGCGCGGCGCGGCCTCGTCTCGACGCCGCGCGGCGAGATACGCACGCCGGCCTTCATGCCCGTGGGCACGGCGGCGACGGTCAAGGCGATGTTTCCGCAGGATGTGCGCGCGACCGGCGCCGATATCGTGCTCGGCAATGTCTATCATCTGATGCTGCGCCCGGGCGCGGAGCGCGTCGCCGCGCTCGGCGGGCTGCATAAATTCATGAATTGGCCGCATCCGATCCTCACCGATTCCGGCGGCTTTCAAGTGATGTCGCTATCGAAGCTGCGCAAGCTGAACGAGGAGGGCGTCGCCTTCCAATCCCATATCGACGGTTCGCGCCATATGCTGACGCCCGAGCGCTCTATGGAGATTCAGCGTCTGCTCGACTCCGACATTCACATGCAATTCGACGAATGCGTGCGCCTGCCTTGCACGGATGCGGAGGCTGAGCGCGCCATGCGCCTGTCGCTGCGCTGGGCGGAGCGCTCGCGCAAAGCTTTCGGCGACGCCAAAGGCAAGGCGCTCTTCGGCATAGTGCAGGGCGGCGCCTCGCCGCCGCTGCGCATAGAGAGCGCGAAGGCGCTGGCCGGCATGGATTTCCACGGCCTCGCCATAGGCGGCCTCGCGGTCGGCGAGCCGCAGGATGTGATGCTGGCGATGCTCGACATCGTCATCCCGCATCTGCCCGAGGAGAAGCCGCGTTATCTGATGGGCGTCGGCACGCCGGACGATATCGTGCAATCCGTGCTGCGCGGCGTCGATATGTTCGATTGCGTGATGCCGACGCGCGCCGGGCGCCATGGCCTCGCCTATACGCGCTTCGGCCGCGTAAATCTCCGTAATGCGCGTCATGCCGACGACGCCGCGCCGCTCGATGAAGGCGCCGCCTGCGCCTCTGCGCGCGATTATTCCCGCGCCTATCTGCATCATCTGGTGAAGGCGCAAGAAATCCTCGGCATGATGCTGCTGACGGAAATCAATGTCGCTTATTATCAGGAGCTGATGGCCGGGCTGCGCGAGGCGATAGAGCAGGGGCGCCTCGCTGATTTCATCGCGGAGACGAAGGAAGGCTGGGCGCGCGGAGAAGCCAAAGCGCTATAGTCGGCATGAACAAGGGTGATTCATGCCCCAAGCGCTCGCTCGCAATCTCGCCTGCTCGGCCGATACGACTCTCGAAGCAGAGCTGCTCGCCTTCGACGCTTTCGGCGCGCCGACGCGGCGGATAGAGGAGGAGGGCCTCCTCTATCTCGTCAATGAATTCTGGACCTCGGCGCAGCGGCAGGCGCATTCGCTGCACGAGATCAGCTATCGCGCCTGCTTCAAGCCGCAGCTGCCGGGCTTTTTCATCTCGCGTCTCACCTCGCCGGGCGAGGCTGTGCTCGATGCCTTCATGGGCCGCGGCACGACGCCGCTCGAGGCCGCGCTGCAAGGGCGGCGGCCCATGGGCGCGGATATCAATCCGCTCTCCATTCTGCTGACGCGCCCGCGCCTGGCGCCGCCGTCGCTCGCGGCCATAGAGAAACGCCTCGCCGAAATCCCTTGGGAGCAAGGCGCGGTCGAGCGCGACGATCTTCACGTCTTCTATCATCCCGAGACTTTGCGCCGCCTCTGCGCGCTGCGGCGTCATTTGCTCGAGCGCGACACGGATGAGATCGACGATTGGATTCGCATGGTCGCGATCAATCGCTTGACCGGCCATTCGCCCGGCTTTTTCTCGGTCTATTCGCTGCCGCCGAACCAGGCGGTTTCCGTCGAGGCGCAGGCCAAGATCAACGCCAAGCGCAAGCAGACGCCGCCCTTGCGCGATGTGGCGGCGCTCATCCTGCGTAAATCGCGCGCGCTGCTCGCCGATGGCGCGCCGCCGCCGCATCGGCCCGCCGTGCTCGCCACCAGCGAAGCCTGGCGCGCGCCCTATGCCGGCGACGCGGAAGTGCGGCTCGTCGTCACCTCGCCGCCCTTTCTGGATGTCGTGCAATATGCGAGCGACAATTGGCTGCGCAATTGGTTCGCCGGCGTCGATACGGATGCGGTGCGCATCTCCGCGCATCGCAGCGAGGCGGAATGGGAACGAATGGTGCGCGCTTGTCTCGCGGAATTCGCGCGCATCGTCGCGCCCGGCGGGCATGTGGCCTTCGAGGTCGGGGAGGTGCGCGGCGGCAAGGTGCTGCTCGAGCGGCTCGTCTGGCGCGCCGCCGAGGGGCTGCCTTTCGAGCGGCTATTCGTGCTGGTGAACAGCCAGAGCTTCACCAAGACCAGCAATTGCTGGGGCGTCGGCAATAACGCCAAAGGCACGAACACGAACCGCGTGGTGACGTTGCGGAGGATTTAGCGTCTCAGCCGACCAGCGCGAATGCTGGATGATAATCGACAGCGCCGAGCGCCATCGTCGACGCCAATGGCAGGGCCATGAAAAGCTCCGGCGGACCTCCAGCGAAGCGAAGTCCGGCATGGGACCGGAATCCGAAACGGCCGTAATATTTGGGCTCGCCGAAGACGACGCATCCGCCGGCGCCGGCGGCGCGGAGCAGCGCCAGGCCGGCATCGATCAGCGCGGCGGCGACGCCCTGGCGCCGATGCTCAGACAGCACGGCGACCGGTCCGAGGCCGAACCAGCCGAGCGCAGCTCCGTCGATCGTGACAGGCGAGATGGCGATATGGCCGACGATGAATTCGGCTTCGGCGACGAGCGAGATGGTCAGAGCGCCGGCCTCGCGCAGCGCGTCCACGAGCTCTCCCTCCCGCCCCTTGCTGAACGGATGGTCTCGGAAGGCGGCGCTGTGCACGTCGCCTATCGCGACGCGATCTGCTGCGCTCTCGTCTCGAATGAGCATGTGCGACGCCTTTGATCGGGCCGGTCCCTGGGCTAATACTGTCGGCATGCCGCGCTACCGTCAACGCCGAGCCGCCCCATGACCTCCAAAACCACCCGCGATATCGTCGCCGCCGCCGGCGCCTGCGTCGCTTGCACCGCCGCTGCCGCAGCGCTTCCGCTGGGCTTCGTGCGGCTCGCCGATCTCGCGCCGCAGATCGTGCAGGATATGCGCTACGCCGGCGCCGATAATTTCACGGGCCGCCCGGTGCCCGGCTATAAGGCCGCGCAATGCTGGCTGCGCGAGGATGCGGCGAAGGCGCTCATCGCCGTGCAGGGCGAGGCGAAGCGCCAAGGCTTCGAGCTCATCCTTTATGATTGCTACCGCCCGCGTCGCGCCGTCGCCGCCTTCATCGATTGGGCGAAAGGCCCGGACGAGAGCATGAAGGCGCAATATTATCCGCATGAGAACAAGCGCGACCTCTTCGCGCGCGGCTATATCGCCGAGAAATCCTCGCATTCGACCGGGCTCGCCGTCGATCTCGGCGTGCTGGGCTGGGATTTCGGCACGCCTTTCGACTTTTTCGACGAACGGTCCTGGACCGCCAACAAGGATGTGAGCAGCGAGGCGCAGGAGCATCGCCGCCGCCTCGAGACGCTGATGCGCAGCCACGGCTTCCACAATCTGCCGACCGAATGGTGGCACTTCGCCTTCACCGGCGCGGGCGCGGCGCCGAGCTTCGACGTGGAGATCGAATAATCAGCCGTCCGATCGTGAGCCCTCCTTGCCGAGCCGCTCGAACAAATAGCCGAGCATGCCGAGCGAGAGCTCGGTCTCCGGCGAGAAGACGCGGCCGATGTTCTCGAGCTCGAGCAGCTTCGCCTCCGCCTCGTCGCGGGCGCGCAGCGCGACGCCCACGTTGGGATTGACCCTTCTCGCCGCGGAGATCATCCGCTGGAGATCGCAGCTGTCGGCGGTCGTCGCGACGATCAGCTCGCTCGCCCGCGCGATATGCGCCTGGACCAGCGAGGCGGGCTCTGAGGCGTCGCCACAGACGGCGGCGATATCTTGCGCGCGTAGCGACTCCACCAGCTCGCGATTCTGCTCGATCACCACGAAAGGCGTGCGCCATTCGAGCAGCTTCTCGCCGATCCGACGGCCGACGCGCCCATAGCCGACCAGAACGATCTGACCGGTCAGTCGCGCATCGTCGACGCTCGCCGGCAATTCCGCGAGCGGATCCAAGGAGCGCGCTTTTTGTCCCAGCCGTACGCGAATCGGCTCGATCGCGACGAAAATCAGTGAATTGAGCGCAATGGAGACCAGCGCGCCGGCGAGAATGAGATTGCGGCCGTCCGGCGAGATGAGGCCGAGCGAGACGCCGAGCCCGGCCAGAATGAAAGAGAATTCGCCGATCTGCGCGAGGCTGGCGCCGACGGTCAGCGCCGTGTCCAGCGGATAGCGCAGCGCGAGGGTGAGGCCGACGGCGGCCAGCGTCTTGCCCACCATCACAATGCCGACGACGGCGAGCACGCGCCAGGGCTCCTCGACGAAAGCGCGCGGATCGAAGGCCATGCCGACCGAGACGAAGAACAGGACGGAGAAAGCGTCGCGCAGCGGCAGAGATTCGTCGGCGGCGCGATGGCTGAACTCGGATTCGCGCATCATCATGCCGGCGAAAAAGGCGCCCAGCGCGAAGGAGACGTCGAAGAGCTTGGCCGAGCCATAGGCGACGCCGATCGCCGTGGCGACGACGCAGAGCGTGAACAGTTCGCGCGAGCCGACGCCCGCCACCCAGAACAAGAGGCGCGGGAACAGCCAGCGCCCGACCACCAGCATCAAAATGACGAAGGCCGCCACTTTGGCGAGCGTCAGGCCGACGATCGGCCATAGATTCGTCTCGCCGGCCAGGGCGTCCGGATCGCCGCCGCCGAGCAGGCCGGCGGCCGGCGGCAGCAGCACCAGCAGCAGCACGGTCGCCAAATCCTCGACGACGAGCCAGCCGATGGCGATGCGGCCGTTGATCGTGTCCATCTCGCCGCGCTCCTCCAACGCGCGCAGCAGCACCACGGTGCTGGCGCAGGAGAGCGAGAGGCCGAATATCAGAGCAGCGCCGAAATGCCAGCCCCAATAGCTGGCGACGCCGACGCCCAGCGCCGTGGCGATAGCCATCTGCACCACCGCCCCCGGCGCGGCGATGCGACGGACGGAAAGGAGATCGTCGATCGAAAGATGCAGGCCGACGCCGAACATCAGCAGAATAATGCCGATCTCGGCGAGCTGATCGGCGAGGCCGACATCGGCCACGAAGCCGGGCGTCGCCGGGCCGATCAATATTCCGGCGAAGAGATAGCCGACGAGCGGGGAGAGCCGCAGCTTGGCGGCGATGAGCCCCATGAAAAGCGCGAGGCCGAGCGCGGCGGCGAGGGTCGTGACGAGATCGACGCCGTGTTGCATCTTCCCTCCTGGAAACAAGACCCTCGAATAGAGCAATTCGAGCGCCAGAGGAAAGGAGGGGGTCAGTCGGCGCTGGGCAGGCGGCGGATGGTGAATTCGATGCGGCCATCCTCGAGCTCTCGCCAGAACTCGATCTCGGTCATATAGGCGGCTTTGGGATAGAGGTCGAACCATTCGCGCGCCTTGGCGCGGGCCTCGCCGCGCTCGAGCGTGAAGGTCTCCCGGCGCCAGCTATCGCTGCGCGCGCTTTTGATGCTGCGGGCGCGATCGGCGAGCCGACGCGCCACGTCTCTCGGCTGTCTGGTCTCGACGCTCATACGCAACTCCCGCGGCCGACCGGGGAATGATAGCGCGCCGAGCGGTGAAAAGAAAAGCCGTACGCACGGACATGCAGCGGATTTTCCGCCTCGCGCGCGAGCGTGGGGCCTGCCGGCGCCTCTGGCCGCGGCGCGGCGGCGCCCTAGGATTTTCGCCGAGCGCCCCAGCGGAGCCGGACAGGAAATATGTCTCAAAATCGTCAGCCGCATATTTTGACCGCGGCCTCCAATCTGCTGGGCATCTGCTTCGTGCTGATCACCGGCCTCAAGATCAGCAAGGTGAGCGACAGCACGCTGCTCGACGAGGTGGCCATGGTCTCCGCGGTCGGCTTCGTCGGAGCCTGCCTCTTCTCCTTCGTCTCGCTGCTGCAGCTGCGGACGCCGCTCAATTATGAGCTGATCGCCGATCTTCTATTCGTCGTCGCCATGCTCTGCCTGTTCGCGGCGGTGCTGATGTTCGGACGCAGCCTGCTATAGCCTCGACGGGCGCAGCGCGTCGCGCGCCGCCTCCTCGACGAGCCGCGTCACCGTCGCCGGATCGCGCGGGAAGCCGGCGCGGATCCATTTCGCCTGCAATTCCTTCAGCACGGCGCCCAATGCGCGGCCGGGCGTGAGCCCGCGCGCCATGAGATCGGCGGCCTTCACGGGAAAATCCGGCGCCGGGGTCTCGGCGAGGAAACGCGCGCCCCGCAGCCAGAATTCCGCATCGGCGGCGGCGGGGCTCTCCGCATGGACCAGCGCCAGCGCATCGCGGGCGGCTCCGCGGCCTTGCTCGAAGAGGAGCCGCAGCAGCTCCAGCTCCCGCGGCGGCGAGGCCGCGCCATGGAGCCCTTCCAGCAGACGCGCCGCATGGGCGAGGCGGCGATGCTCGGCGTTGGAGAGCCGCAGCCGATCGCGCAGCCGATCGGCGTCCTCGGGAATGAGAACGCAGAGCGCGCCGAGGCGCAGCAGCGGATCGGCGGCGTGGGAGAGCGCCGCCTCGACCGCGACCAGACGCTCGAGCCGCGCCGGAAAGCTCGCGCCGACGACGACCTCGAGCACGCCCGCCTGCGAGATTTCGCGCGCCACCTCGACCGCCCGCGGCGCGGCGAGCAGCTTCAGCGTCTCGGCGCGGATGCGCTCGCCGGAGAGCTTGGCGAGGCTCGCGCGGGCGATGATCGCCGCATGCAATCCGGCTGCGTCCAGCGGTCCCTCGCCGAAAGCGGCGTGAAAGCGGAAGAAGCGCAGCACGCGCAAATGATCCTCGGCGATGCGCGTCGAAGGATCGCCGATAAAGCGCACGCGGCGCGCCTCTATATCCTCGCGTCCGCCAGTGTAATCATGCAGCCGCCCGTCCGGCGAGAGAGACAGCGCATTGATGGTGAAGTCGCGGCGCAGCGCGTCCTTCTCGAAATCATCGCCGAAGCGCACCTTGGCGTGGCGGCCGAAGGTCTCGACATCCTCGCGCAGCGTCGTCACCTCGAAGGGCGTTCCCTCGACGACGATCGTCACCGTGCCGTGATCTATGCCGGTCGGCACGCTCTTGAGCCCCGCCGCCTCGGCCGCCTTGGTCACGGCCTCGGGCAGAGCGGCGGTGGCGAGGTCGATCTCATGCGGCGGACGGCCGAGCAGCGAGTCGCGCACGGCGCCGCCGACGATGCGCGTCTCGCCGCCGGTGGCGCGCAGGGCCTCGAGCAGGCGGATGATCTTGGGATTGTCGAGCAGGCGGTTCGGCAAATCACTGAAAGCGGCCGGGCGCGAGCCGGCCGTCCTCTATATGCGCCGGGACATAGGTCCCTTCGTTGCGCGGCGACAACAGCGCGAGAAAAATAAAGCCGGCGACGCCGATGGCGAGGCCGGCGATGGTCAGCGACGAGACGACGCCGCGCGTCCATAGCGCGGCCACGAAAGGCCAGCGCCGACGCGCCAGAAGATAGACCGCATAGGCGACGAAAGGCGTGACGAAGAGCAACGCCGGTTGAACGATGACCCGCCACATTGGGACGCCTCGCACGAAGGGCGATTTTCTCGGGGTGGGAATCGCCGCGCTGAACCTCGCGCGATCATAGCACGCGGCGAAGGCGCGCCGAGCGCGGCTAACTTTAGCGCAGTTACAAATAATTAGCCTTGCTCACAAACTCTCTGCCGGGAATCGTCTCAATTTTTTGAAAAGGATTTGGGGTCATTCTCGCTTCCAATTTTTCCCGAGCCCCTTGTGTCCCGGGCTCCCGCGAATGTCTCTCGTTCGCTCATAGACGACGGTGCGGATCCAAATCCGCGGCATGACGCCATCACCGTCGAGCCGGTTGGACTCCGGCCTGTCCTCCCCGCCATTCGGAAGGAGCGCTCGTTCGCGCGCGTTTCGTCGCACCATGGAGTCCCGCATGCGCAGACCGGCGCCTCGCTCATTCGCCGACGATTCCTTCGGCTCCGTCGCCGTCATTTTCGGCATTTCCGCGCTTGCTCTGGTGGGCGCGGTGGGGCTCGGGATCGACACTTATCGCGTGCAGAACACGCAAGCGGGGCTGAAGCGGGTCGCCGACGCGACTTGCCGGCAGATCTCCAGCGCCTCGACGGTGAATTACCCGACCTCGGGCGACGTCGTCGCCATGGCGCGGCGCTACGCCACGGGCGAGCTCGGCTCCAATTCTTCGACCTCCGGCGCTTCCGTCTCCCTCACCGATGCGGGCTCGACCTATTCGCTGGCCTTGACGCAGACGGTGCGCTCGACCTTAGGCGCGGCGCTCGGCTATCGCGGCTCCGATCTCGCCGTGCGCGCGCAATGCGCCAAGACCTCGACGACGCAATATCAATGCACGGGCGGCTCCTATATCTACGCCGCCAATAATGTCGCCGGCCAGACGCTCGCCATGAGCAAGCTCGCGGCGCTCTCGCAGACGTCGAGCCCCACGCAATATGTCGTGAGCTACGCCAGTCTCGATTCGTCGAACGCCACTCAGCTGCTCTCGCGCAATGTGATCAGCGCCGATTACGTCATTCCCGCCGCCACGGCCGCCGCCACCAGCGTCTTCGTCCATGACGTCAACAAGGACGGAAGCATGCCACAATTCTGCGAGGACGCTCTGCCATACACGTCCTCGTCCAGCTCGAGCGGCGGCTCGTCGAGCTCCGGCGGGTCGTCATCGGCCTATTGCTCCGCCAGCGCCTATGTGCGCTCCGCGCGCACGGAGACGATGAGCAATTCCAGCTATTCGGGAACCGTCTCCCTCTCGCCGTCGCCGTCCGCCGGGCTCTCGACCCTCACGCTCACGACGACCGTGCTGAATGGCGCGAAATCCGGCCCCTATACGGTGACATTCAACGTGTCGAAGGGCTTCGCCGCTTCAGCCTCGGTGACGCAGGTGACGGGCGCTGGCGGCGCGGTCTACACGACCACCGACGAGCAGGCCTATCTCTTCAATGTCGCAGCCGGTAAATTCGGCACCATGATGACCGACGTCGTCGGCGCCGGATGGAAGCTCGTCTATGTGAAAAGCCATACGGACGCGGTCTGGGAGGATCTCAACGGCGCCTGCAACGACATCAGCTCGCCGATCGCGCTCGATCTCATCGGCCTCGGACGCATAGAAACGACCGGAGTCTCGACGGCGATCGACGCCATTCGCCGGGCGGTCGGACGCACGGTCTCGCTGCGCACGCCGGACGGTCCGACGCGCATCGAATGGCTCACCGGCAATGGGCAAGGTTTCCTCGTCGACAATCGCGACGGCCGCGCCGAGACGGACATGTCCTCTGCGCGTCTCTTCGGCCCGACCGACACGACGTCGGATGGGTTCGAGACGCTCGCCAAGCTCGATCATAGCGGCTCCGGCGTCCTGACGGGCCGCGACCTCGAAGGTCTCGCTGTGTGGATCGACGACGGCGACGGAATCGTGCAGCGCGGCGAGATCGAGACTCTCGCCGCGCTCGGCGTCACCGCGATCGACGCCAATTGGAAAAAGACGATCGACGCCGACGGCCATATGAAGATGCAGTCTCACGCCATTCGCAATGGCGCGCCGATCATGATCGAGGACATATGGCTCGCGACCGCGAGAGACGCGCAAATCGCCGCCGCGACGGAGGCGGGCAAGTGAAGCAGCGAGGGAAACAGCTAGGGAAGACGCGCGCGAGAACGTTCGCGCGCAATTGCTCCGGCGCGAGCGTGGTCGAATTCGCCTTCTTGTCGCCCGTGCTGATCTTCACCGTGATCTCGGTGATCCAGCTCGGCATCAATTACATGGAGACGAGCGCGATTCAGACCGGCGCCTTCCTGCTCGCCCGCGCGATCAGCTCCTCCTCCTCGCCGCCGACCGACGCGGCATCCGCGAAGACCATCGTGCTCGGCGCCAATATGGCGACGCAGAAGGCGCAGGATGTGATCGTCTCCGTCTCGCCGCTCTCGACGACGGCCATGGCCTCCATGCCGACGCAACCGACGGCGGACAGCTTCTCGCTGCCGGGGGCGTCCTCGGCCGTGCTGGTTCGCGTCGTCGCCAAGCGCACGAGCCTCGTGCCGTTCAATCTGCTCGCCAACAATGTCTGGTCGAGCATAGTGAACAAGAAGATCGATTATTCCGTCGTCACGGTGACGCCCAATGCGTGAGCGCGCTTTTGCACGCTTCGGTTTTCGTGGACATCGCGCGCGGAGCGGCATCGTCGCGGTCGAGTTCGGATTGCTCGCGCCGGTTCTCGTCATGCTGATGCTCGGCGTCGTCGAGAGCTGCCGGGCCTTGCTCGCCTATCGCAATGTCGCGCAAATGACCGAATCCCTCGCCTGGACGGCGCAGACGCTCGTCACGCCGGCGACGTCGACCGCCAACGCCTCGCTTCCAACCAGCGCGAAAACCATTCTCGGAAACATTATTTTTGTGATGCAGGGCGCCACGGCGCCCGCCAACCTCAATGTGTCGGTGCGATATTTGGCAAAATCCATGACCAGCGGCTCGATCTCGGAAACCGTGCTCTACATGACGGCGACGGCGCCGACCGCCAATAATTCGGGCATCACCACCAATATGATGAGTGGCGACACGCGCATCGTCGCGCAGAGCGTCTATGTCTATAATCTCCTGATCGGGATCAGCGTCTCCTTATCCTCGCGCTATTCCCTCTGAGCGCGGTTGCGAGCGTCAAAAAGCCATTTTTGCCGGCGAACCCGTCTGTCCGGGCGCGCCGCGCCTCCGGCCGAAATTAAACATTCTTTAACGTCGACAAGCGTCCTTTCCGGCTTATCCTAGGGGGAAACTGCGACGCGGCCGTCGTCGCCGATCGAAGGACAGTCAATGACCGAGCAAGATTTGGCGAGCGCTCCCGCCGCCGCAGCCGAGCGTGTCTTGGAAGAGATCGGCCGCGCCCGCGCCGCCGTCTCCACCGTGATCTTCGGTCAGGAGGAGGCGGTCGAGCAGGCGCTCGTCACTCTGCTCGCCGGCGGACACGGCCTGCTCGTCGGCGTGCCGGGCCTCGCCAAGACCAAGCTCGTCGAGACATTGGGCCGCGTGCTCGGTCTCGATGAGCGGCGCGTGCAATTCACACCTGATCTTCTGCCGGCCGATATTCTGGGCTCCGAGGTGCTCGAGGAGACCGCCGATAAAAAGCGCGTCTTCCGCTTCGTCAAAGGCCCGATCTTCGCGCAATTGCTGATGGCGGACGAGATCAACCGCGCCTCTCCGCGCACGCAATCGGCGCTGCTGCAGGCGATGCAGGAATATCATGTGAGCGTCGCCGGCGAGCGCCACGATCTGCCGCGGCCCTTCCATGTGCTGGCGACGCAAAATCCGCTGGAGCAGGAGGGAACTTATCCTCTGCCGGAGGCGCAGCTCGATCGTTTTCTTCTCCAGATCGACGTCGATTATCCCGACCGCGCCAGCGAGCGGCGCATATTGCTGGAGACGACGGGCGATCGTGTGATCGAGGCGCGCAAGACTCTCTCTGCGCAGGAGCTGATCGCGGCGCAGAGGCTGGTGCGGCAATTGCCGGTCGGCGACAAGGTCGTCGATGCGATACTCGATCTCGTGCGCGCCGCGCGGCCGGGGGAGGGCGATCCAGAGATCGCGCCCCATGTCGCCTGGGGTCCCGGCCCGCGTGCGGCGCAGTCCCTCATGCTCGCAACGCGCGCCCGCGCGCTGCTCGCCGGGCGGCTGTCGCCGTCGCTGGACGATGTGGCCGCGCTCGCCGCGCCGGCGCTACGCCATCGCATGGCGCTGACCTTCGCCGCGCGCGCGCAGGGCAAGACCATCGCCGGCCTCGTCGAGAAGCTCGTCTCGAGGATCGGCTGAGGTGGCGGCGGGACCGGCGGTTTCCACCGAGGCTTTCGACATTGCCGAGCGGCTCGCGCCGAGCGCCCGCGGCATAGACGCCACCGAGCTGGCCAGCCGGCTGCCGGATATCGTCATCCGCGCGCGGGAAGTGGCGGCGACCGTCGTCCACGGCGCGCATGGCCGCCGCCGCGCCGGGACGGGCGAGAATTTTTGGCAGTTCCGGCCCTTCGGCGCCGGCGAGGCGGCGCATCGCATCGACTGGCGCCGTTCCGCTCGCGACGACCGTCTCTTCGTGCGCGAGCGGGAATGGGAGGCCGCCCATTCCTATTATCTGTGGATGGACTGCTCGCCCTCCATGGGCTTCGTCTCCTCTCTGGCGATGGAGCCAAAGCTCGATCGCGCATTGACGCTCGGCCTCGCGCTCGCCGACGTGCTCATGCGCGGCGGCGAAAGGATCGGGCTGCTCGGCCTCACCCACCCCATGTCGACGCGCGATATCATCGAGCGACTCGCGCAGGCGCTCGTCGCAGCAGGCGGCGCGGCGCGCGGCGAATTGCCGGAGGCGGCGGCTCTGCCCGGCGGCGCCAAGGCTCTGCTCATTTCCGACTTCCTCTGCGATCCGCAGGCGCTTTCCGAACGTCTGACGACGCTCGCGGGAAATGGCGCTGCGGGCGCGCTGCTGATGATCGCCGATCCGGTGGAGGAGACATTCCCCTTCGAAGGCGAGACGATCTTTCTCGACACGGACAGTCGCGCGCAGCTGCGCGCCGGCCGCGCCCAATCCTGGCGGGAGGCCTATGTCGAGCGTCTCGCGCGGCATAGGGACGAGATCGCCAAAGCCGCCGCCGATGTCGGCTTCTCGCTTCATATCCACCGAACCGACCGGCCTGCGGCGGAGGCGGCGCTTTCTTTGAGCTTCGCGCTCGCCTCTGGATTGGAGCGCGTCTGATGGGCCTCACCTTCGCCGCGCCGCTCGCGCTTATCGGGCTGCTCGCTCTGCCCGCCATCTATTTTCTGCTGCGGGTGACGCCGCCGCGCCCGCGCGAGATCGTCTTCCCGCCGATCCGCCTGCTCTTCGATCTGCTGCGCCGCGAGGAGACGCCCGCGCGCACGCCCTGGTGGCTATTGGCGCTGCGCCTCGCGCTCGCGGGCCTCGCCGTTCTGGCCATGGCCGGCCCGGCGATCACGCCGACGGCGACCGCCTCCTTCTCCGGCGCGCCGCTGCTGATCGCGATCGACGACGGTTGGGCGGCGGCGCCGGATTTCGACGCCCGCCTCGAGGCGGCGCGCGCTCTCGCCGCCGACGCCGCGCGTTCCGGCGCGACGATCGCTCTGCTGCCCATGTCGCAGGCCGACGCCGCGCCGACGCCAGAGGACGGCGGCAAGATCGACGAGCGCCTGCGCGCGCTCACGCCGCAGCCCTATGCGCCGGACCGCGCCGCCGCCGCCGCCCGGCTCGCCGAATTCGCCGCCGCCCATCCGCATGGGCGCATCGTCTGGATCGCCGATGGATTGGCGCAGGGCGGGGCGAGCCAATTCGCCAAAGCGCTGACCTCGGCCGCCGCCGCTGGCGCGAATGTCGAGACGCTGACCAGCGATCATGTTCCGCGCGCGCTTCTCGCGCCGCAGAACGCCGCCGCCGGCCTCGAGGTGGAGGTCGCGCGCGCCTCCGCCGCCGCCCCGGCGTCGGGTTCCGTTTCCGCCTTCGACCAGCAGGGACGCGTGCTGGCGCAGGCGCATTTCGATTTCGGCGCGGGAGAAAAAGCGAAAGCGCGTTTCGATCTGCCGATCGAGCTGCGCAATGAGGCCTCGCTGCTGCGCCTCGACGGCGAGGCTTCGGCCGGCGCCGTGGCGCTGCTCGACGGTCGCTCCAAGATTCGCCGCGTCGCCGTGCTGAGCGGCGTGAGCGCCGATCTCGCGCAGCCTTTGCTGGAGCCGCAATATTATCTGCAAAAAGCCTTTGCGCCTTTCGCCGAGGTGCGCGAGCCGCGGCCGGGCGCCGCCGATCCTTTGCCCGGCCTCATCGCCGAGCAGCCCAATATCGTCGCCCTCGCCGATGTCGGCGCTCTGCCGCCGGACGCGCATGAGGCGCTGGTCCGTTTCGTCGAGGAGGGCGGCGTGCTCTTGCGCTTCGCCGGCGCGCGCCTCGCCAACGCCGGCGACGATCTCACCCCCGTGCGCCTGCGGCGCAACGGACGCGTGCTCGGCGGCGCCATGTCCTGGGACACGCCGAAGAAGCTCGCGCCCTTCGATCCGGCGAGTCCTTTCTACGGGCTCGCGGTTCCCGAGGAGGTGACAGTGACGCGGCAGGTTCTCGCCGAGCCGGAGCAGGGCCTGCCGGCCAAGACCTGGGCCGCGCTCACCGACGGCACGCCGCTCGTCACCGCCGAGCGGCGCGGCAAAGGGCTCATCGTGCTGTTTCATGTGAGCGCCGACGCCGCTTGGTCCAATCTGCCGATCTCCGGCCTCTTCATCGACATGCTGCACAGGATCGCCGCCGAGAGCGGCGAGGCCGCCGCACGCCGGGCCGAGGACGGCCCGCGCAGCGATGCGCCGGCTCTGGCGCCGCTCGTCACTCTGGACGGACGCGGCCGTCTCGGCGCGCCGCCGCCGACCGCCCGGCCGATCGCCGGCGACTATGACGGCGGCTCCGGCCGCGAGCATCCGCCCGGCTTCTATGGCGCCGCCGATGCGCCCATCGCCGTGCAGCCGCTGCGCGCGAGCGACGAATTGCGCGCCTTCGATTTCGCCGGGCAGGGGCTCTCGGTCTCAGCGCTGCGCGCCGGCGCGCCGATCGATCTGCGCCCCTTTCTGCTCGCGCTGGTCTTTATCGCGCTGCTCGCCGATTGGCTGATCCTGCTGTCAATGTCTGGCGCATTGCGCCGCGCCGCGCCGATCGCCCTGGGCGCTTTTTGCGCGCTCGCTGTTCTGAGCGCCGCGCCGCAGAGCGCTCGCGCCAAGGACGCGCCCACCGCCGCTTCGCCTCGCGACCGCGAGGCGGCGCTGACCACAAGGCTCGCCTATGTCGTCTCCGGCGACGCGCGCGTCGACGAGACCAGCAAGCTCGGCCTCGAGGCTCTATCGCGCGCGCTCAATCAGCGCACATCCTTCGCGCCTGGAGCGCCCGTCGGCGTCGATCCCGCGCGCGACGAATTGGCCTTCTATCCCATGCTCTATTGGCCGATCGTCGCTTCCGCGCCGCTGCCTTCGGCGCAGACCGTCGCCAAGATCGGCGTCTATCTGAAGCAGGGCGGCACCATTGTCTTCGACACGCGCGACGCGCTCACCGCGCATGAGGGCGGGCCGCCGACGCCGGAGACGCAATGGCTGCGCGATCTCACGCGCAATCTCGACATTCCGCCGCTCGAAGTCACGCCGCGCGATCATGTCATCACCAAGACCTTCTATTTGCTCGACGGCTTCTTCGGCCGCACGATCAACGGCAAGACCTGGGTCGAGGCGCTGCCGCCAGAGAGCAAGGACGATCCCGCGCGCCCCGTGCGCGCGACCGATAGCGTGTCCTCTGTGGTGATAACCTCCAATGATCTCGCCGGCGCCTGGGCGGCGGATCGCAATGGCCAGCCGCTCTACACGTTGACGCCCGGCGGCGCGCGTCAGCGCGAGCTCGCCATACGCGGCGGCGTCAATCTGGTGATGTACACGCTGACCGGCAATTACAAATCCGATCAGGTCCATGTCCGCGACCTATTGGAGCGGCTCGGCCAATGAGCGAGCTGTCCCTCTCCTTCACGCCGTTGCTACCCTGGCCCGCGCTCGCCGCGCTGAGCGTGGCTGCGATTATCATCGCGCTTTTGTCTCTGCGCGCCGGCGGGCGCGGCGCGCCGCTGCGCCTTGCGACATTGGCGCTCGTGCTGCTGGCGCTCACCGATCCTTCATTGGTGCGCGAGCAGCGCGAGCCTCTGAGGACAATCGTTCCCATCGTGCTCGATCGCAGCGAGAGCCAGAGCTTCGGCGAGCGCATGGCGCAGACCGAGGCGGCGAAGGCGGCGCTCGAGCCGGCGCTGCAAAAGCTCGGCGATATAGAGCCGCGCTTCATCGACGCCGCACGTCCCGGCGCCGAGGCCGACGGGACGAGATTGTTCCAGGCTCTGGAAGAGGGGCTGAAGGACGTTCCGCGCGAGCGCATCGGCGCCGCGATCATGGTGACGGACGGAATCGTTCACGACATTCCGGCGAACGCCGCCGCGCTCGGCTTCAAGGCGCCGCTGCATGTGCTCGTCACCGGCCATGAGGGCGAGCGCGACCGCAGGCTCGAGCTGGTCGAGGCGCCGCGCTTCGGCATTGTCGGCAAGGATCAGACGATCCGCGCCCGCGTCGTCGACAGCAATCTCGGCGGGACGGAGCCGGTCGTCATCACGACGCGCCGCGACGGGCAGGCGCTCGAGCCCATCGTCGCGCGGGCCGGCGAAATCGTCGACATTCCGCTGCGCGTCGAGCATGGCGGCGCCAATGTCGTCGAGCTCAAGGTGGAGGCGCTGCCCGGCGAGCTGACCGCCGTCAACAATAAGGCCGTCGTCACCATAGAGGGCGTGCGCGACAAGCTGAAGGTTCTGCTCGTCTCCGGCGAGCCGCATCCCGGCGAGCGCAGCTGGCGCAATCTTCTGCGCTCCGACGCCAATGTCGATCTCGTGCATTTCACGATTTTGCGGCCGCCGGAGAAGCTCGACGGCACGCCGCCGCACGAGCTCTCATTGATCGCTTTTCCGACGGCCGATCTCTTCGGGCGCAAGATCAACGAGTTCGATCTCATCATCTTCGATCGCTATTCGAACCAGACGATCCTGCCCTCCGTCTATTTCGACAACATCCTCCACTATGTCGACAATGGCGGCGCCTTTCTTGTCGCGACGGGGCCGGATTTCGCGACGGTGCAGGGGCTCTATTATTCGCCGCTGGAGAGCATCATTCCGGCGCGGCCGGACGGCTCGCTCTATGAGCGCGCCTTTCGCGCCCATGTGAGCAAGGATGGCGAGAAGCACCCGGTCACGCGCGGGCTAGAGGGCGCGCGGAGCAATCCTCCCGCCTGGGGCGATTGGTTCCGCCAGGTCGATGCGGAAGTGGTGAAGGGCAATTCCATCCTCACCGGCGCCAATGACAAGCCGCTGCTCGTGCTCTCACGTGAGGGCAAGGGTCGCGTCGCCGCTCTGCTCACGGATCAGATGTGGCTGTGGGCGCGCGGCTATGAGGGCGGCGGCCCGCATGTCGATCTGATGCGCCGCCTCGCTCATTGGCTGATGAAGGAGCCCGATCTCGAGGAGGAGGCTCTGCGCGCCAGCGCCCACGGCCATGACATCGCCATCGAGCGCCAGAGCCTCGAGGAGAAGATCGACACGGTGACGATGACGACGCCCTCCGGCGCGACGTCGCAGATCGCGCTCGCGCCCGCCGAGCCCGGCCTCGCGCGCGCGCATCATGCGGCGAAGGAGATGGGGCTCTATCGCTTTCAGAGCGGCGAGCTGACGGCGCTGGTCAATGTCGGCCCGGAGAATCCGCGCGAGTTTCGCGAGGTGGTCTCCACCACCGAGAAGCTGAAGCCTCTCGCCGAGGCAAGCGGCGGCACGGTGCGACGTCTGTCGAAAGACGCGAGCGGCGCCGTCACGCTGCCGCGCGTGGTGGAGATGCGCGAAGCTTCGGTCTTCGGCGGCGCCGATTACATCGGCGTGAAGCGCACTGGCGCGAGCGAGCTCAAGGGCGTCGAGACGGCGCCGCTCGCGATCGGCCTCTGGGGCCTCGCGGCGCTGCTCGGCATGATCGTGCTGGCTTGGGGCTGGGAAGGACGGGGCTGGGAAGGACGGCGCTGACGCGAAAACGCCCCGCCTGTTCATCCGAGGTCGGGGCGTCTCATGCGAGCGGCCGCGCTCGCGGCGCTCGATCTATGAAGAGAATAGGAGCTGATTTTTTCTGCGCAAGAGGGGCGATCAGCTCGAGCGCGTCATTTCTGGAAATCGCGCGAGAAAGGCGCGCAGCACGACGAGCTGATCCGCCGCGCGGCGCTTCAGCCCGAGATCCAGAAAGCCGTCGAGATCGGCGACAATGAGGTCGCGCACCACGGCCGGCCCATGGCCGAGCCCGAGAAGATAGGACGCCAGCAGCGCCTCATGCTGCGCCGAAGGCCGCACGCCGAACATGGCCTCATTAGAGGTGGGCGTCAGATCGAAAGCTCCGTCACGCATCGAACTGCTCCCCTCGAGTCCGCCCGCGACACTCCGTCGCGCTTGCTGCTTAGGTATGCGTTTTCGCGCATATGCGAAATCAAGGGGAACTACCTATTCAATGCGATGCTTACGCTCTCCGCAGCCGCGCCAAGCCGGCGTCGAGATCCTCCTTCAGATCGTCCAGATCCTCGAGCCCGATCGAGAGCCTTATCGCCGGACCGCCGGGCGCCCATTCAGTCGCGGTGCGATAGGAGCCGCAATCGAAGGGCAGAGCGAGGCTCTCGAAGCCGCCCCAGGAATAGCCGAGGCCGAACAGCTCGAGCCCATCCAGCATGGCGGCGACGGCCTCCGACGGAACCGGCTTCAAGATGAAGGAGAACAATCCGGTCGAGCCGAGAAAGTCGCGCTTCCACAAAGCGTGGTCGGCGTGGTTCTCGAGAGCGGGATGGATCACCTCGGCGACCTCCTCGCGCTCGGCGAGCCAGCGCGCCATCTCGAGGCCGGCGCGCTCCGCCTCGCGCAGACGCAATTCCATTGTGCGCATGCCGCGCAGCGCGAGAAAGACATCCTCGGGACCGGGGCAGATGGCGAAGGCGTTGTAGGTGGCGCGCAGACGCTTGGCCCATTTCTCATTCGCCGAGACGAGGCCGAGAAGAAGATCGGAATGGCCGGCGAGATATTTGGTGCCGGCCTCTATGGCGAGATCGACCCCGCGCTCATGCGGCGGAAAGAAGAGCGGCGTCGCCCAAGTGTTGTCGAGGACGACGCAGGCGCCGCGCGCATGGGCGACCTCGGCGATGGCGGGAATGTCCTGCACCTCGAGCGTTTGCGAGCCGGGCGACTCGGTCAAAATGGCCGTCGTGTTCGGCCGCATCAGCGCGGCGATGTCGGCGCCGATGCGCGGATCGTAATAGGTCGTTTCGACGCCGAGGCGCTTCAGCACGCTGTCGCAGAACATGCGCGCCGGCAGATAGCAGGAATCGGTGACGAGCAGATGGTCGCCGGCCTTCAGCGCCGTCAGCAGAGCGAGGGTGATCGCAGCGAGGCCGGAGGGGACGGCGACCGCATCCGCCGCGCCGGCGACGTCGATCCAAGCCTCCTCGAGCGCGCGCGTCGTCGGCGTGCCCTTGGTGGCGTAAGTATAGGCGCCGCGATTGGCGAGCAGGGACGCCGTGTCGGGAAACAGCACGGTGGAGCCGCGATAGATCGGCGTGTTGACGAAGCCGAATTGCTCGGAGGGCTCGCGCCCGGCGTGGACCAGGCGGGTGCGGCTTTTCTTTTTTCGCCCAGATTGTCCTCTAGTCTCGCTCATGTCTCGCTCATCGGCCTTTCTGCGAACGCAATTGCGGCGGCTTCGTCCGCGCCGCAGTATAGACTGTTCGCGCAGGACATGGGCGAAAGAGGAGCAATTGTCCAATGATCGCCGGTCGCCCGAGCCCAATCCAGAGTCGGACATGATCTCTCGCCTGTTCCGCAACATTCTCATCGCGGGCGCTCTGCTGCTCGCCGCCGGCGCCGACGCCTCGACGCTCGAGCAAGCGCAAAAGCGCGGCTTTCTGATCTGCGGCGCGAGCAATGGCCTGCCGGGCTTCGCGCATCAGGACGAGGCCGGCCGCTGGAGCGGCTTCGACGTCGATTTCTGCCGCGCGCTCGCCGCCGCCATTTTCGACGATCCAGAAAAAATGCGCTTCGTGACGCTCTCCGCCAAGGATCGCGTGAAGGCGCTACAATCGGGAGTCATGGATCTCCTGGCGCGCGGCGCCGCCTGGACTCTGGCGCGCGACGCCGGGCAGGGACTCTCCTATGCGGCGATCAGCTTTTTCGACGGACAGGGATTTCTCGCGCGCAAAAAATCCGTCGCCGCGCTGCGCGATCTCGGCGGCCTCTCCGTCTGCGTGCAGCAGGGTACGCCCTTCGAGCTCGATCTCGTCGATTTTCATCGCGAGGGCGTGAAGCCGATCGAGCCCAAGCTGTTCCCGACATTCGAGGAGGCGGCCAAGGCCTATTCCGAGGCCAAATGCGAGGCGCTGACCGCCGATCTCTCGACGCTCGCCGCCAAGCGGCAAGAGTTGGCCGCGCCCGCCGAACATGCGATTCTGCCCGAGCTCATCGACAAGGAGCCGCTCGGCCCCATCGTGCGGCAAGGCGACGACCAATGGTTCGACATCGTGCGCTGGACGCATTTCGCCATGGTCGATGCGGAAGAGCTGGGCGTGACCTCCGCCAATGCAGATGAGCAGCTGAAATCGGCCGATCCGCGCGTGCGGCGCCTGCTCGGCGTCGACGGCGGCCGCGTCGACGGGCTGGGGCTCGAGGCCGATTGGGCCTATCGCATCGTCAAGCATGTCGGCAATTACGGCGAGGTCTTCGAGCGCAATCTCGGCGCCGGCTCGCCCATCGGCCTGGAGCGCCGGCTCAACGCGCTGTGGACCAAGGGCGGGCTGATATATGCGCCGCCGGTGCGGTAAGCGGGAATATGGAGCCGGACTTTCTCGATCCTCGCGCCAGCGCGGCGGCGCAATGGGCGCCATTGGCGCGTTTCGCCATCGCCGAGGCGCGCCTCGCGCGCTGGGCGTCGCAGCGGCCATTGCGGCGCCTGACGTACGAGTTTCTACGCTTCGGCGTGAAGCAGGCGTGGTCGTGCCTGTTCGGTTTTCTGATGGTTGGGCTGCTGATCGCGACGCATTTCTTCTATCCGCGCGAATTTGTCCTCGCGCGCTATGATTTTCTCTTCCTCGCCGCGCTCGCTATTCAGGCGCTGCTGCTCGCGACGCGGTTCGAGAGCCTGCAGGAAGCCAAGGTGATCCTGCTGTTTCATCTCGTCGGCACGGCGATGGAGGTGTTCAAGACTGCGGTCGGCTCCTGGATCTACCCCGATCCGGCCTTTTTCCGCATCGGCGGCGTTCCGCTCTTCACCGGCTTTATGTATGCGGCGATCGGCAGCTATATGATGCGCGCCTGGATGGTGTTCGATTTCCGCTTCATCCGCCATCCTCCGATTTGGATGGTCGCCACGCTCGCCGTGGCGATCTACGCCAATTTCTTCCTGCACCATTACCTGTGGGATTTGCGGATCGCGCTGTACGCGGGGACAGCGGCGCTGTTTGCGCGCACCTGGATTTTCTACCGCGTGCATCATAGCTGGCGGTCGATGCCGCTGCTGCTGGCGGCGCTGCTCGCCGCGAGCTTCATCTTTCTCGCCGAGAATATCGGAACCTTCACGCGCACATGGCTCTATCCGAGCCAGCTCGCGGTCTGGTCGCCGGTCGGCGCGGCCAAGCTCGGCTCATGGTTCTTGTTGCAGATCGTGAGCTATGCGCTGGTCATCGCAGTCAAGCAGCCGCGCGAGCCGGACGCCGAGCCGCTGGAGCTTTCACGCGAGCGTCATCGCCGCCGCTTGGCGGATCATTCCGCGCCTGTGAGCTGAGCCTTTTGCGCGCGCTCCCACCAGGCGAGGAGCGCATCGAGATCATGCGCGAGGAACTCCGCCAGAGGGCCGGCGAATTGGCGCCACTCCTCGACGTAATGCGGCGACACCGCCGTCACCACGGGAACCTTGGCCAGCATGGAAGCGCGGAATGCGTCGGCGAGGCCGCCGCGCGAGGCCTCCTGCTTGCTGAACTTGCTGATGACGACGAGATCGACGCCCTCGGCGACGCGCCGCTCTATCGAGGCGCAAGCGAGCGCCAATTCGCTCGAGTCGAGATTGCAGGCGACCGAGCCGGCCCCCAAATCCTGCGAGATCGCATAGAGCGCGCCATCGGCGACGTCACGCAGCACGATGCGGCTGCGGCCGGTCGCTTCGTCGAGGATGCGCGCCTGAGTGACGCCGGCGACGCGCGCTCCGCTCTCGGCGAGACGCTGCGCGAAATCGGCGATCAGCGCCTGCGCCTGAGCGCTCGGCTCGCCGGGAAGGGCGGCGATCGGCGCCGTTGCAGGCAAGGAAGCATAAAGGGTCATTTCGGGTTTTCCGGGTAAGGGCCTCACGTCGCGATTTCTGTCGAAAGACGCGGCGGACTCGCCTATCCTCGCGTGATCGGCGGAGCGGGCCGGCCTTGCTCGGCGAGGCTCGCGCCTCTTGTCATTCCGGGGCGGCGACCGATCTGATATAAACGGTCAGGGACGCGACGTGAACAGCCGTGAGCGATGAACGAGGCAATGCGCCGCTTTCTCCCTCTGCGCGGGCGCAGGCGGTGGAAGCGTTCATTCGGGAGGCGCGGCGCGTCGGCGCTGCGGCCGAGCGGGGCCGGCTGATCTTCGCGCTCGACGCCACCATGAGCCGCCAGCCGACATGGGATCTCGCGCAATCGCTGCAGGGCCGCATGTTCGAGGAGACGGCGGCGCTCGGCGGGCTCGATGTCCAGCTCGTGTTCTTTCGCGGCTTCGGCGAGTGCCGCGCATCGGGCTTCGTCGGCGGCGGGCAGGGGCTCGCGGCGCTGATGGCGAAAATCTCTTGCCGCGGCGGCCGCACGCAGATCGGCAAAGTGTTTCGCCATGCGCTCGAGGAGACGAGCGCGCGTCGCATCGGCGCTCTCGTCTTCGTCGGCGACGCGATGGAGGAAAATGCCGACGAGCTCTGTGAGCTCGCTGGCAGGCTTGGCCTTCTCGGCGTGAAGGCCTTCATGTTCCACGAGGGCGCCGATGCGCAGGCCGGCGCCGCCTTTCGCGAGATCGCGCGGCTGACCGGCGGAGCCTACGCCGCTTTCGACGCCTCGGCGCCGCGCCGTCTCGCCGAGCTTTTGTCCGCTGCGGCGGCTTATGCGGCGGGCGGGCTGGCCGAGCTCGAACGGCGCGCTACAAAAGGCGAAGACGCTGCACGTCTTCTTTTGTCACAAATGGGGTGAGGAGCCCGCTTCATGCCGGTTCTGATCGGATTTCTCGCATTGGTGCTCGCGCTCTACGGATTGCGCATGTTCACGCGCGCTTCGCCGGCGGCCATGGCCCGCATCATTCGCAAGGGGGGCGGCGCGGCGACGATCGCGCTCGGCCTGTTCTTCATTCTGCGCGGGCGCATCGACATAGGCCTGCTGCTGGCCTCGGCCGGCATGTGGCTCTATGGCGCATTCTCGCGCGGGGTGAAGCGTTTTGGTCACGGCACTGCCGGGGCCGGCGTCTCGCGCGTGCGCTCGGCCATGATCGAGATGGAGCTCGATCATGCGAGCGGCGCCATTCGCGGCGCCATTCTCGCCGGCAAGGACGAAGGCAAAAGGCTCGACGCGCTGACGCGGACGGCGGTGATGGAGCTCTACCGCCACTGCCGCAGCGTCGATCCTGAGGGCGCGCGTCTTCTAGAGGTGTATCTCGACCGCCGGTTTGCCGGCTGGCGTCAGACACGAGACGGTGGACGCGACTCGCGGGGAGCGGATACGGGCGGCGTCGGACCAGGCCGCCGCGGCGGCACGATTTCGGAAGATGAGGCCTATGAAATTCTGGGCCTCAAAAAGGGAGCGGCGCGCGAGGACATCGCGCGGGCGCATCGCGATCTGATGAAGAAGCTTCATCCGGACCATGGCGGGACGACTGATCTCGCGGCTCGGGTGAACGAAGCCAAAGATGTCCTCATGCGTCGTCATCATCATTGAAGCTCGGCCTTGTTCGCTCAATGCGCGTCGCTTTTTGGAAAAATAAGGTCCGTCGATCAATTCTTCGTCGCGAAACAGGAGAAGCCCGAGCGCTTCAGAGCGCGACAGGCGGTCTCCGCGCTTTTCTCCTCGAGCCCGGCAAAACGGGCGCGATAGAGCGTCCCTCTCCCTTTCTGCACCTTCTCGGTGAAGGCCTTGGCGGTGGCCGGCACGCCCTTGGCGCGGGCGCGCGAGAGCAGCTGCTGCGCCTTTTCGGCGTCGTCGGTGGCGCCGATCTGAATCATCCAGCCCGAGTGAATCGGACGCGCCTGATCGGTCTTGGACAATTCCGCGCGATCGCTGCGGGCGACCAGCGTGCGATCGGCGTCGGACATGCGCGCCGGCAGAGCGGTCGGCGTCGTCGCCGAGGCGACCTTCGTTCCATGACCGGCCTTGGCGGCGGTCGATCCATCGGCCGTCGCATGAACGCCGTCACGCCGGGACGGCTCGGGCTGATGGCGAGCGCCGCGTTCTTGCGCCGGCTCCGCAGCCTTTTGGCCGCCGGCGACGAAAGCCGGACGAATCTTATCGCCGCGCACGGGCGTCGGAACGGCGAGAAGCGGCGGCGCCGAGGCGAGCGCCATCGCCGGCGCAACGCGCGGGGCGGGCGCAGCAGGAGCGGTGACGGCGGCCGCGACGACAGGCGCCTCGTCCTTCTCCTCCTCGGCGGCCTCGACGCGAGCGATCGGAGCCGGAGCGGGCTCGCCCTCGGTGATGGCGCGCGCCGTGCGGACAGGGGCGCCGTCGTCGATATGCTCGGAGATGAGGCCGGCCATCACGCGGTCGCGGGAGGCGGCGGTGCGGCCGCCCATGACGACGGCGACGATATGATGTCCGTCGCGCCGCACCGAGGTCAGCAGATTGAAGCCCGAGGCGTGAGTGTAGCCGGTCTTGATGCCGTCGACGCCGCGAATCTGCCCGAGCAGATGATTGTGATTGCGGTGCGACTGGCCGCGCCAGACGAAGGCGTGGGTGGAGAAATAGTGATAATAGCGCGGGAAGCGGTCCTGGATCGCGCGGCCGAGCACGGAGAGATCATGCGCCGTGGTGATCTGCTCGTCATTGGGCAGGCCGGAGGCGTTGGCGTAATGCGTGCGGCCCATGCCGAGCTGATGCGCCTTATGCGTCATCATCTCGGCGAAGCTCTCCTCGTCCCCGGCGATATTCTCGGCGATGGCCGCTGCGATGTCGTTCGCCGATTTGGTGACGACGGCCTTGATGGCGCTCTCGACGTCGATCGTCTGGCCGGGCGCGAGGCCGAGCTTGGTCGGCGCCTGCGACGCAGCATGGGCGGAAATGACGAGCGGCGAGTCGAGCCGCAGCCTTCCCTTCTCGAGCTGCTCGAACAGAAGATAGAGCGTCATCACTTTGGTGACGGAGGCGGGATGGCGCAGCTCGTGCTCATTGCGCGCATAGAGCGTGCGACCGCTATTGGCGTCGACCACGATCGCGGCGAAGGCGGGACCGCCGCCGGCCTCAGAATGGCCGCGCCGCGCCGCATGGGCGAGATGCGCGCCGCCGCGGCGATGGTGCGCCGCGTGATGGATGAAGGAGTGACGCGCGTGATAGGCGCGGCCGGAATGATGATGACGTCTGGCCTCCGCCGGAAATGCGAAAAGCGCCGATAGGGCGGCCAGAGCCGTCAGAGCCGCTACCCACTTCCAACGCTCGAGCCCGCCGGCGACGCCACGCTTCGTCATCTATCCTGATCCCGCTCACTTGCCCCATCATGCGCTCGCGGCGGCCCGGTCAGCGTGGGCGTTGCCGAAAAGTCACATGATTACAATCTTACCGATGCGAGGTTACCCCCTGGTTAAGGCGAAAGGCGTTCGGGATTGTGGTTTTGCATCGCAACATTGTCGTTGACTTCGATTGTGCAATGCATATAAGTTTATCCTGTCAACTGAGCGCATGGAGTCCGCCACGGGGCGAAGGCCGAAAGGCGCTCGATACGAGGACGAGACCGATGGTTGCCACTTTCGAAAGCGTTCAGCAGCTGGGCAAGGAGCAATTCGAAGCCGTGTCCGCGGCGACGGCGGCCCTCACCAAGGGCTGGCAGACCATTGCGGCGGAGACGACCGACTATTCGAAGAAGTCCTTCGAAAAGAGCCGCCTCCTCGCTGAAAAGCTGATTGGCGTCAAGAAGATCGACGAAGCCCTCCAGTTGCAGTCGGATTACGCCAAGGGCGCGTACGAGGATTTCGTGGCCGAGGCGACCAAGCTCGGCGAGCTCTATTCCAGCCTCGCGAAGGAAGCGTTCAAGCCGGTCGAAGCGGCGGCGACGAAAGTCTATTCCGCGGGCGAGTAATCGCCGGCCAGACGCGTCCTCGACAAGAGTCTCGGAAAAGCCGGGTGGACCTCCTCCGCCCGGCTTTTCATTTATCGGCTCTGCGGCGCCGCAGTAGAATCACCAAGCCTGTGCGTAAAATCCAGGGGGCGCGACGCGCGAGTTGCGAATCCCGGCGCTGCGGCGCGATATGATCGCCGGGGACGCGAGAGGCGTCGCAGGAGGCGGTCGAAATGAGCGCGATCGACGCAGTCGGCTTCGTTCATCTACATCTTCACACCGCTTTCTCGCTGCGCGAGGGCGCGCTGACCCTCTCGCGCGTCATCGATCTGGCCCAGAAGGACCAGATGCCGGCGCTGGCCGTCACCGACACCGATAATCTCTTCGGCGCGCTGGAGTTTTCGGAAAAGGCCGCCAAAGCCGGCGTGCAGCCGATCCCCGGCGTGCAGCTCAATGTCGATTTCGGCGACGGAACTCAGAACGTGGCGGGCGGCTCCGACGGGCGCGGCCATATCGTGCTGATCGCGCAGTCGGAGCAGGGCTATTCCAATCTGATGCGGCTCGCCTCGCGCGCCTATCTCGAGCCGGAGCAGGGCGAGGCCTCCCATGTCTCGCTGGCGAGCCTCGCTGCGAGCAGCGAGGGACTGATCGCCCTCACCGGCGGCTCGGAGGGCGGGATCGACACGCTCTTCGCCAAGGGCAGGGCGGAGCAGGCGCTCGCCCGTCTCGAGGTGCTGCTGCCGCTCTTCGACGGCCGGCTCTATGTCGAGATTCAGCGCCACGGCCTCGATCAGCAGCGGCGCGTCGAGCCGCAATTGCTCGATCTCGCCTATCGGCGCGGCCTGCCTCTGGTCGCCACCAACGAGCCCTTTTTCGCCACGGCGGCGGATTTCGAGGCGCATGACGCGCTGCTCTGCATCGCCGAGGGCACAGTGACCAGCGTCGCCGAGCGCCGGCGGCTCTCGCCACAGCACTATTTCAAGACGCGCAAGGAGATGCGCGAGCTCTTCGCCGATCTCCGCGAGGCGACGGATTCGACGGTCGAGATCGCGCGCCGTGCGGCCTTCCGCCCGCTGACGCGTAAGCCCATCATGCCGCGCTTCATGCTGGACGGGGAAGGGGGCGGGGAATCCCTCGAGGATATAGAGGCGCGCGAATTGCGCCGGCAGGCGAAGGAAGGCCTCGAGGCGCGCCTCCTCGTGCAGCCGCCCGCGCCGGGGCAGACGCGCGAGACCTATGACGCGCGCCTCGAATTCGAGCTCGACACGATCGAGAAGATGCGCTTTCCCGGCTACTTCCTGATCGTCTCGGACTTCATCAAATATGCGAAATCACAAGGGATTCCGGTCGGGCCGGGGCGCGGCTCGGGCGCCGGATCGCTGGTCGCCTATGCGCTGACCATCACCGATCTCGATCCTCTGCGCTTCGGCCTCTTCTTCGAGCGCTTCCTCAATCCCGAACGCATGTCGATGCCGGATTTCGACATCGACTTCTGCCAAACGCGACGCGGCGAGGTCATCGATTATGTCCGCGAGCGCTATGGCGCCGAGAAGGTGGCGCAGATCATCACCTTCGGCTCGTTCCTCGCGCGCGGCGTGCTGCGCAGCGTCGGCCGCGTGCTGGAAATGCCGCTGGGGCAGGTCGATAAGCTCGCCAAGCTGGTGCCGCAGAACCCCGCCAAGCCGGTGACTTTGGCCGAGGCCGTCGCCGGCGAGCAGAAATTGCGCGAGGCGATCGACGAGGACGGAAAGGTCGCCCGCCTGTTCAAAATCGCGGCGGCGCTCGAAGGGCTCTATTCCAACGCCTCGACCCATGCCGCTGGCGTCGTCATCGGCGACCGGCCGCTCGACGCGCTGGTGCCGCTCTATCGCGATCCCAAATCCGATATGCCGGCCACCCAGTTCAATATGAAATGGGTGGAGCCGGCCGGCCTCATCAAATTCGACTTCCTCGGCCTCAAGACGCTGACCGTGCTGGCCACCGCCGTCGATCTGGTGCGCCGGCGCGCGCCGGATTTCGATCTCGCCGGCATCCCGCTCGACGACAAAGAGACCTACGAAATGCTCGGGCGCGGCGAGACGGTGGGCGTGTTCCAGCTGGAAAGCGCGGGCATGCGCAAGGCGCTGGTCGAGATGCACGCCGATCATTTCGAGGACATCATCGCTCTCGTCGCCCTCTACCGGCCGGGTCCTATGGCCAATATCCCGACCTATTGCGCGGTGAAGCTCGGCGATGAGGAGCCCGATTACATCCATCCCAAGATCGAGCACATCTTAAAGGAGACATTCGGTGTCATCATCTACCAGGAGCAGGTGATGCAGATCGCTCAGGTGCTCTCCGGCTATTCGCTGGGCGAGGCCGATCTGCTCCGCCGCGCCATGGGCAAGAAGATCAAGGCCGAGATGGACGCCCAGCGCGAGCGCTTCGTCACCGGCGCGGTGGAGCGCGGGCTCACGGCGCAAAAGGCCAGCGATATCTTCGACCTGCTGGCGAAATTCGCCGATTACGGCTTCAACAAGAGCCATGCGGCGGCCTATGCGCTGATCGCCTATCAGACGGCCTGGTTCAAGGCGCATTATCCGGTGGAGTTTTTGGCCGCCTCCATGACGCTGGACAAGGGCAACACCGACAAGCTGGCCGAATTCCGCAATGAGGCGCGGCGGCTCGGCATTGCGGTGGAGCCGCCTTCCATCCGCCGCTCGGGCGTCGATTTCGACGTCGCGCCCGGCGCCGACGGCAATCTCGCCATTCGCTATGCGCTCTCCGCCGTGAAGGGCGTCGGCGAGGGGCAGGCCGAGTCGATCGTGCGCACGCGCGGCGCCGCGCCTTTCCGCAATCTCTCGGAGTTCGCGCGACGGATCAATCCGCGCGAGGTCAATAAGAAGGTGCTGGAGAATCTCGCCTGCTGCGGCGCCTTCGACGAGCTGGACGCCGACCGCGCCCGCGTCGTCGGCGCGATCGAGACTGTGCTCGCCTGCGCCAATCGCTGCGCCGAGGATAGGCAGGCCGGGCAGAACGCGCTGTTCGGCGGCGCGGAGGCGGAGGAGGATCTGGTCCTGCCCAAGAGCCAGCCCTGGACCGCGTCGGAAAAGCTGAAGCGCGAATTCGACGCCGCCGGCTTCTTCCTCTCCGGCCATCCGCTCGACGCCTATGCGAGCGTGCTCGGCCGGCTGCGGCTGACGCGCTGGGCGGAGTTCATCATCGCGGTGAAGCGCGGCGCGAGCGCCGGGCGGCTCGCCGCGGTGGTGCTCGACCGCGCCGAGCGGCGCACCAAATCGGGCTCGAAAATGGGCGTGGTCCAGCTCTCGGACGACAGCGGGCAATATGAGGCGATCCTGTTTCAGGAAGGGCTCAACCAGTATCGTGACCTTTTGGAGAAGGGCGCGACCGTGCTGGTGACGCTCTCCGCCGCGCTCGAGGGCGAGGATGTGCGGGCGCGCATCACCGAGGTGCAGCCGCTCGCGGCGGCAGCCGCCAAGGCGCAAAAAGGGCTGCGCATCTTCCTTCAGGACGCCGCGCCGCTCGATGCGCTGAAGTCGCGGCTGACGACGCGCGGCGAGGGCGAGGTGTCGATCGTCGTGGCGCTGGAGCGCATGGCGAGCGAGGTGGAGATCAAGCTGCCGGGCGGATATTCGGTCTCGGCCGATGTCGCCGGGGCGCTGAAGACAATCCCCGGCGTGCTCGCCGTGGAGCATGTGTGAGGCGTGGGATATAGCTCATCTAAGGCATTAGGTATTAGTGCTTATTTATTGAGATAACTAAGTAATATATCTGATATGAAGCTTCGCCTGGGCGATCTGGCCGCAGCCTGCGACGCCGCGCCTCTTCTTGTCGGGGCGCGAGGCTCCTATCTTGGAACAGGGACCGCGTGATGCGGCGCCCGGTCGATCGGGATGGCGGAAATGGACGCTGCGATCGCTTTTCTCGGAAGGCTCGACGCGGGCTTTCTGCCCCTCGTCGTCATCGGCGCGCTCGGCGGCTGGCTCGTCGGCGCCCTGCTGCGCAGCTCCGATCAGCTCTTCGCCGATATGGCGATCGGCGTCGTCGGCGCGTGGCTCGGAGCGCAATTCGCCGAGTTCTGCGGGCTCGCTCTCGATGCCTCGCTCGGCCATTTCCTCGCCGGCCTGCTCGGGTCCATAATCAGCGTCTCGCTCTGGGCGCGAGTCGACGGCGGAACTCCCCTCCGGCCGGACCAAAGGCCGAGACATTAGGCAAGCCATGACCGTCCTTCTCGATCTTCTCAACGACGACCCGCGCAAGCGTGAAGCGGCCGCCGTCCGCCATCCGGAAAAAGCGCATCGGCCGGATACGCCGCTCGCGCGCAAGCCGGAGTGGATCAGGGTCAAGGCGCCGGGCTCGGCGGCCTGGCGCGAGACCGGGGCGATCCTGCGCGGCGGCGGACTCTCCACCGTCTGCCAGGAGGCCTCCTGCCCGAATATCGGCGAGTGCTGGGAGAAAAAGCACGCGACCTTCCTCGTCATGGGGTCGGTCTGCACGCGCGCCTGCGCCTTCTGCAATGTCGCGACCGGCCTGCCGTCCGCGCTCGATCCCACCGAGCCGGAGCGGGTGGCGGAGGCGACCGCCAAGCTCGGCCTCTCCCATGTGGTGGTCACGTCGGTCGACCGCGACGATCTCGAGGACGGCGGGGCGGGGCATATCGCGCAGACGATCCTCGCGATACGCGCCGCCTGTCCGACAACGACGATCGAGGTGCTGACGCCGGACTTTCTCCGCAAGGAGGGCGCGCTCGAAAAAATCGTCGCGGCGCGGCCGGATGTGTTCAACCATAATCTCGAGACTGTGCCGTCGCTCTATGTGACGGTGCGGCCGGGCGCTCGTTATTTCCATTCGCTTCGGCTGCTGCAGCGGGTCAAGGAGCTCGATCCCACGATCTTCACCAAATCCGGACTGATGGTCGGGCTCGGCGAAGGACGCAACGAGATCCTCCAGGTGATGGACGATCTGCGCGTGGCCGATGTGGACTTCCTCACCATCGGCCAATATCTGCAGCCGACCCGCAAGCATCACGAGGTCGTTCGCTTCGTGACGCCGCAGGAATTCGAGGCTTTCACGACGATCGCCTACGCCAAAGGCTTCTCGATGGTTTCGGCTTCGCCGCTCACCCGCTCCTCGCACCATGCGGGCGCGGATTTCGAGCGGCTGCGAGAGAAGAGGCTCGCCGCGTCTCGATGATCTCCTTCAGCGCGGCGGCGTTGTTCATCTCCGGCGCGCGGGAGGCGAAGAGAAGCGTCACGACGTGGCCCCGTCCGAGCGCACGCAGACGTTTCAGCTCCTGCGGGCAGGTCTCGCGCAGCTCGCTGGCGTAGCGGGTCTTGAACTCCCGCCAGCGCTGCGGCGCATGGGCGTACCAGCGGCGCAGAGCGTCGCTCGGCGCGACGAGTCGATCCCATTCGTCGAGCGCGGCCTTCGCTTTCGAGAGTCCGCGCGGCCACAGGCGGTCGACGAGGATGCGCTTGCCGTCCGCAGCGCTCGCCGGCTCATAGGCGCGCTTGATCTTGAACATGCTTTTCCTCAGGGTCGAAGCCCCCTGGGGAGCGACATAGGGCGCGAGGCGCTCGCGTCGCGCGGACGAAAAGGCCGTTTTCGCGCCTTCTGCAATAGTGGTAATAGCTTCGCCCATGAAGAGCTTCCGCAACCGCCGCCGCGTGAATTTCCGCGCCGACGACATGTTCGCCCTGGTCAGGGATGTCGAATCCTATCCGAAATTCGTGCCGCTCTGCGAGGCGCTGCGCGTGCGCCGCCGCAGCACGACGGAGGAGGGGGTGGAGGTCATCCTCGCGGAGATGCAGGTGGGCTTCAAGGCGGTGTGCGAGCGCTTCACCAGTCGCGTGACCTGTGACCCGAACAAGCGCGAGATCCTCGTCGAATATGTCGACGGCCCGTTCAAGAAGCTCGAGAACCGCTGGACCTTCACCGACGAGCCGGGCGGGCCGGAGGGCGGCGCGCGCTCGGTCGTCGATTTCTACATTAATTACGAGTTCCGCAGCCGCACGCTGGGGCTGGTGATGGGGGCGATGTTCGACTCCGCCTTCCACAAATATTCGGACGCTTTCGTCAAGCGCGCCGGCGAGGTCTACGGCCGCCGCTGAGCGGCAGCGATCATCAGCTCCAGCGCTTGGGCGACCGAGGCTTCCCTTATCGCCTCGCGCGTCTCGGGGCCGAAGCGGCGCTCGATATGCTCCACCCCAAAGCCCTTGCGCAGGCAGGCGAAATGGACGAGGCCCACGGGCTTCTCCGCGCTGCCGCCGCCCGGGCCGGCTATGCCGGTGATCGAGACGGCGATATCGGCGAAGGAGCGCTCCACCGCGCCGCTCGCCATGGCCCGCGCCGTCTCGGCGCTGACGGCGCCATAGCGCTCGAGAATCTCGTGCGGGACGCCGAGCATCTCCTCCTTGGCCGCGTTGGAATAGGTGACGAAGCCGCGATCGAAGGCGTCCGAGGAGCCGGCGATATCGGTGATCGCCCCGGCGACGAGCCCGCCGGTGCAGGATTCGGCGGTCGCGAGGCGCAGAGACTGCGCGCGGCAGAGATCGAGGAGGCGCTCGGCGAGGCGAGAGAGATCGGGGGCGGCCATGAGCAGGCTCGCTCGGTGTGATGAGGCGTCCAGCCCATAGATAGGCCGGATCGGACTCCGCCGTCGAGCCGACAGGCTAGGTCTCCGACAGAGCCGCTGCGCCCTCGAGCGCCGCGTTTCGCGAGGCCACGATCATGCGGCCGAGGGCGCGAAACTCGTCGCCGCGGCGCGAGGATCTGCGCCAGACGAGCCCGATGATCCGGCGCGGCTCCGGCTGCTCGATCCGCAGCACGCGGACGCTTCCTCTCGCCGTTTCGATCGGCAGGCTCATCTCCGGGAGCAGCGTGCAGCCCATGCCCGCCGAGACCATCTGAACCAGCGTCGTCAGATTGGTCATGCCGAAAGTGTCGATGTTCAGCACATTGCGGCTCTCGCAATAGCTGAGCGCCTGATCGCGCAGGCAATGGCCGTCCTCGAGCAGCAAAAGCCTTTGCGCTTTCAGCGTTTCCGCGCTGACGGAGCCGGCTTCCTCCGGCAATCCGTTCAAAGGAGCGACGAGAAAGAAACGATCCTCGAAGAGCGGCATGGAGTCGAGTTCTGGATCGACGGGCGTCGCCAGCATGACGAGGTCCAGAAGGCCGTCGTCCAACTCGGCCAGCAATGTGGCGGTCTGCGCCTCGCGAATATGCAGAGGTCGCAGATCCGTCGCGCCGCCGCCGAGCGCGTCGAACAAGGTCGGCAGAATATAGGGCGCGACGGTCGGGATGACGCCGAGGCGAAGCGGACAGAAATTCTGATCCGCCATCGTCTCCAGCTCCGAAATATCGGCGAGGATTCGGCGGGCGACCTTGGCGATCTCCCCGCCCGCAGCGGTCAATATGACCAGCTTGCCGCGCCGCTCGACCAATTGCGTGCCGAGCTCGACCTCCAGCTCCTTGATCTGCATGGAGAGCGCCGGCTGCGTCACGGCGCAGAGATCGGCCGCTTTGCCGAAATGCTCGGTGCGGGCGAGGGCCTCGAAATAGCGGAGCTGCTTGGTCGTGATCATCAGTTTTCCTGATCGATGACGAAGAATTTCGAATTTTACCTAATCGATTTCGCGTCTTATAGCAAGCTCAGCGGGGGCGTCGACGAGGAGGAAAGCAATGCCGAATGCAACGGAAAAGATGGTGACGAGCGCTGGAAAGTCACGTTCTCACGCTGACTTACGGCGATTTCTGCGGACGACCGCCGCGGCGATGGCGATCGTCGTCGGCGCGACGCTGGCCGCCTCGGCCGAGGGCGCGCCACATTCCAATCAATTCTGGTGGCCGGACCAGCTCGATCTCTCGCCCTTGCGCCGCAACGCCGCGGAATCGAACCCGCTGGGCAAGGATTTCGACTATGCGAAGTCGTTTCAGACGCTCGATCTCGCCGCGGTGAAGAAGGACATTGAGGCGGTCTTGACGACGTCGCAGGACTGGTGGCCGGCCGACTATGGCAATTACGGCCCATTCTTCATCCGCATGGCCTGGCACGGCGCGGGAACCTATCGCATCCACGACGGCCGCGGCGGCGCGAGCGGGGCGCAGCAGCGCTTCGAGCCGCTCAACAGCTGGCCGGACAACGCCAATCTCGACAAGGCGCGTCGGCTGCTGTGGCCGGTGAAGAAGAAATACGGCCAGAAGCTCTCCTGGGGCGATCTCATGGTGCTGACCGGCAATGTCGCCATGGAGAAGATGGGCTTTGCGACCTTCGGCTTCGGCGGCGGCCGCAGCGATGATTGGGAGCCCGATCTCGTCTATTGGGGGGCGCCCAAATTCATGGGCAATAATCGCGACAAGAGCGGCGCGCTCGCAAAGCCCTTGGGCGCCGTCCAAATGGGCCTGATCTATGTCAATCCCGAGGGGCCGAATGGCGTGCCGGACCCGCTCGCCGCGGCCAAGGACATAAGAGAAGCCTTCGGCCGCATGGCGATGAACGACGAGGAGACTGTCGCGCTGATCGCCGGCGGCCACACTTTTGGCAAGGCGCATGGCGCCAAATCGCCGGCCAAATGCGTCGGCCCGGCGCCGGCGGGAGAGAAGATCGAGGCGCAAGGCCTCGGCTGGGCCAATCGTTGCGGCTCCGGCAAGGGCGCGGATACGATCACCAGCGGGCTGGAAGGCGCCTGGTCGGTCGATCCGGTCTCCTTCACCACGCAATATTTGGACAATCTCTTCGGCCATGAGTGGGTCAAGACCAAGAGCCCGGCCGGCGCGACGCAGTGGAAGCCCAAGGATGCCGACGACATCGTCCCCGATGCGCACGAGCCCGGCAAGGCGCATCCTCTGATGATGTTCACAACCGATCTGGCGCTGAAATTCGACCCCGAATACGCCAAGATCGCCAAGCGCTTCCATGACGATCCGAATGCGTTCAAGCTGGCTTTCGCCAAGGCTTGGTTCAAGCTGACGCACAGGGATATGGGGCCGCGCGCGCGCTATCTCGGCGCGTTGGTTCCGAAGGACGAGCTGATCTGGCAGGATCCCGTTCCCGCGATCGACTACAAGCCGATCGAGGCCGCGGATATCGCCGGATTGAAGTCGAAAATCCTCGCTTCGGGCCTCACCGACGCCGAGCTGATCCGCACGGCTTGGGCCTCGGCGGCTTCGTTCCGCGGCACGGATAAGCGCGGCGGCGCCAATGGCGCGCGCATTCGCCTCGCGCCGGAAAAAGATTGGGCCGTCAACGACCCCGCCGAGCTGGCGAAGGTCGTGAAGACGCTGGAGGAGGTGAAGGCCGGCTTCGACAAGGGCCGCGCCGACGGCAAGCGCGTGTCGATCGCCGATCTCATCGTGCTCGGCGGCGGCGCCGCGATCGAGGACGCCGCCAAAAAGGCCGGCGTCACGATCGAGGTTCCGGTCTCGACAGGGCGCGCGGACGCGACGCAGGCGCAGACGGATGTCGAATCCTTCTCGGTTCTCGAGCCGAAGGCCGACGGCTTCCGCAACTACTTCGCCAAAGGCGGCGAGAAATCGCCGGCCGAGGCCTTGGTCGATCGCGCGAGCCTGCTGGAGCTCACCGTCCCCGAGACCGCCGTTCTCGTCGGCGGAATGCGGGTCCTCGGCGCAAATGAGGGGAATTCGCGGGTCGGCGTCTTCACCTCGCGGCCGGGCGTGCTGAGCAACGAGTTTTTCGTCAATCTGCTCGACATGTCCACGCAATGGAAAAAGTCGGCCGAGACGGAAGGCGTCTACGAAGGCCGCGACCGCAAGAGCGGCGAGCTCAAATGGACGGCGAGCGCCGTCGATCTGATCTTCGGCTCCAATTCAGAGCTGCGCGCCGTCGCGGAAGTCTACGCCTCTGACGATGCGAAAGAGAAGTTCGTGCGCGACTTCGTCGCCGCATGGGTCAAGGTGATGAATCTGGACCGCTTCGACTTGCACAAGTCTTGACGCGTCGTATCTCTCCCCGCGCATGGCGTGGGGAGAGAGCCCCATGCGACGCTCGGCTATTGACATAATTCCCTGTTTTCCTTTCGAAATAGCGGCGCGCCTCAGGCCGCACGCGCCTCGGCGTGCGCGACGACGCGCAGCCGCGCGACCTGATCGATCAATTCGCGCGTCCGCTCGGCGAGATCGGCGCTCGCGCCGGAAGAGCGGGCTGCGATCGCCGCGTTTTCCCGCGTCGCTTTGTCGATTTTGCCGACGGTGATGCATATTTCGCCGAGGCTGGCGGATTGTTCTTTCGCCGCGGCCGCGACATTGGCGACGAGCGCATCGGTCGAGGATGTGAGCTGGACGACCTCGCTCAATGTGCGGCTCGTCTCGCTCACGAGACCGACGCCGATCTCGACCTGCCGTTGCGCGGTTTCGACGAGCGCCCCGATTTCCTTGGCCGCTTCGAGCGCGCGTTGCGCCAGCGCGCGCACTTCGGAGGCGACCACAGCGAAGCCGCGGCCAGCCTCGCCGCTGCGCGCCGCCTCGATGCCGGCGTTGAGCGCGAGAAGATTGGTCTGAAAGGCGATTTCGTCGATGAGATCGACGATCCGGCCGATCTGGCCGGATGAATCCTCGATCGCGCTCATCGCCGCGATCGTGTCGCGAAGGACCTCGCCGCCGCGCCGCGCGGCCTCGCTGGCGCGGTTGACGAATTCGCGAACCTCGGCTGTCGTGTCCGCAGTGCGCTCGATCGCGGAGGTCGAGGCGCCGAGATCCACGGCCGCCTTGGCGAGCTCGAGCGCCTGCTGCTCACTGCGCTCGGCGAGGCTGTCGGCGACGCGCGCCCCTTCCGTCGTCCGCTCGAGAACAGCCTGGGAATTCTTCGCCACGGCGATCATGGCGCGCCTCAGCTTCTCGACGGCCTGATTGAAATCGGCGCGAAGCGACTCGTATTGCGGCGCGAAGGGCGTGTCGAGCCTCGAGGTGAAGTCGCCGCCGGAGAGCCGCTCGAGCCCATGCGCGAGAGCGGCGACCACCGCCGCCTGCTCGTCGGCGGCGCGACGGCGTTCGCCGTCGCCGGTCTCGCGCAGCTCGGCCGTCAAGCGGCGCTGGGACTCGGCCTCGCGCTCGAGACGCCGCTTCTCTTGCGCGGCCGCCTCGAAAGCGCGGAGCGCCCGCGCCATGTCGCCGATCTCGTCGCGCTGATCGACGAAAGGGATGTTCTCGTCGAAATCGTCTTCCGCCGCACGCTTCAGAGCCAGAGCGATCGTTTCCAGCGGCGCGCGAATCTGTGTCGCGACGATCCAGAAAGCGACGATTATGGCGAGCGCGGTGGCGGTGGCCGGGACGGCCAGCGTCAACGCTTCGTCCCGGGGCCGGCGCTCTTCTTCCGCTCGGCGATTGGCCGAGAGGCGCCCGAGCGTGTCGCCGACGAAGGCGTCCATTTCTGCGATCATCTGGCCGCGATTGGCGATCGTCGCCTCGTCATTCGCCTGGACCAGCGCGGCCTTTGGCGAGATCGTCAGTCCGAGCTCGATCGTGTCGTTCTGATAGGCGATGAATTCTCGTATGGCGAGGGAGAGCTTCGTCTTCTGCTGCTCCGACATCCGGCCGCCGGCGCGGGAGGCGAGAGCGTCGGCCGACTGACCGAGATCATCGAGCGCCCGACGCAGAACCCCCAGCTTCTTCTGCACCTCGCTCTTGTCGTCCGAGGAGAAGACCGCATTGGCGAGGATCGCCACATGCTGCACGGATTGCGCGAGCCCACGCACCTCGAGGACATAGGCATAATCCGCCTCGATCGCATTCGCCTGTCGCGCGTGGAGACGCGATTGCCAGAAGGCGAAGAGGGAGAGGCATAAAGCGAGAGCGCCGAGCAGCGTGATGACGCCGCCGAGCTTGCGTGCGATGCTCGATTTCATCTGTTCGACAAGCCGCGTGGAGGAAAGACGCGGCACAATGCCCGAGCTCCCGTTTCGAAACAGCTAACTCCGAGATCGATACGTCGTTATTTTATATGACGGTTCTGTGACGGTTTTCTAGAAATGGCTCTCAACGCTCGGACTCAATCGCAGGCAGCCGCACCGTCGCCAGCGCCAGCGCCGCCATGCCCTCCTGCCGGCCAGTGAAGCCGAGGCGCTCCGAGGTCGTGGCCTTCACCGCCACGCGGCCGATGTCGACCTCCATGATCTTGGCGAGGCTCTCGCGAATGGCGTCGCGGTGCGGTCCAATCTTGGGCGCCTCGCAGACTATGGTCGCGTCGACATGGGAGATGATCCCGCCACGCTCGCGCACGCGCTTGGCCGCGAAAGCCAGGAAGATGGAGGAGGGCGCGCCTCTCCATTGCTGGTCCGAGGGCGGGAAATGCTTGCCGATGTCGCCATCGGCCAGCGCGCCGAGCAGCGCGTCGGTGATCGCGTGGGCGAGCACATCGGCGTCGGAATGGCCGGCGAGGCCGTGGCTGTGCGGCACAGGAACGCCGCCGAGCCAGACCTTGTCGCCCTCGCCGAAAGCGTGGACGTCATAGCCCTGGCCGGTGCGAATGTCGGAGAGGTCGCCCAGCAGAGCGTTTTGCGCGCGCAAGAAATCCTCCGGCGTGGTGAGCTTGAAATTAGCGGCGTCGCCCGGAAACACATGGACCTTATGGCCGGCGGCCTCGGCGACCATGCCGTCGTCGGTGAGCTCGGCGCCGCCGCTCGCGACCTTACGATGCGCCGCGAGAATCAGCGGAAAGGCGAAAGACTGCGGCGTCTGCACGAAGCGCAGGCTCGCGCGGTCGGGAGTGGCGATCACCACGCCCTCGGCGTCGATCTGCTTCACCGTATCGGCGAGCGGCAGGCCCGGCACGGCCGCGCCATGGGCGCGCGCCGCCTCCGTCGCCCTGGCCACGAGAGCAGGATCGGCGAAGGGACGCGCTGCGTCCTGGATCAGCACGATCTCCGGGGCGGGAGAGAGTGCCGCCAGCGCCTCCAGCCCATTGCGCACGCTCTGCTGGCGCGTCGCGCCGCCGATCGCCGGCTCCAGCAGCTGCGCGCGCGCGCTATCCGAAAGCTCGGCGACGCCGCGCGCGTAGAGCTCCGCGTCGTCGGCATGGATGGCGACGAGAAGCGAAGCCTGCGGCGCAGCCCGGTGCATCGCTTCGAGCGTGCGCGCCAGAAGAGACTTGCCGAGAAGCGCACGATATTGTTTCGGAAGGCCGTCGCCCGCCCGCACGCCGCGGCCGCCGGCGACGGTGAGGATCGCAATGGTCGAGGATGAGCTCATAGGAGGTTCCTCTCCCGCTTTTTCGGCTTCGCGTCAATTTTCACTATTCTCGGGGATGTACGCATTGCGTACGTATGGCCATCTGCATATAGTGTAGGCACGATGACAACTGATGAATTTATAGGCGAGACTATAGGGGCCACGCCTTTGCGCATCGGTTCGCTTCATCTTACGGGGCGCGCCTTTCTGGCGCCTATGGCCGGCGTGACCGATCTCGCCATGCGGCGGATCGCATTGCGTTTCGGCGCCTCCGCGGCGGTCGGCGAGATGGTCGGCGCGAGCGCGCTGGCGCGCGGCGACGTCGAGGCCCGCCAGCGGCTGGAGGGCTCCGGCATAGACGCCCATATCGTGCAGATCGCGGCGCGCGATCCGGCGGGCATAGCCGAGACGGCGCGCCAGGCCGAGGCCGCGGGAGCGAGGCTGATCGACATCAACATGGGCTGTCCCTGCAAGCGCGTGACCGGCGGCCTCGCCGGCGCAGCGCTGATGCGCGAGCCGGCGCTCGCCGCCGAGCTGGTCCGCGCCGCTGTGGGCGCGGTCTCGGTTCCGGTGAGCGTCAAAATGCGGCTCGGCTGGGACGATGCCAACCGCAACGCCGCCGAGCTGGCGCGTCTGGTCGAGGCCGAGGGCGCCGTCATGGTGACGGTGCATGGCCGCACCCGCGCGCAATTCTATGAGGGCAGGGCGGATTGGCGAGCGATCGCCGCGGTCAAGTCCGCTATAAAAATTCCGGTCGTGGCCAATGGCGATTGCGCCTCCCCGCAGGACGCCGCCGCAATGCTCGCGGCCTCCGGCGCCGATGCGGTGATGGTCGGTCGCGCGGCGATGGGGCGGCCCTGGCTCGTCGGCGATATCGCTCATTTTCTCGCCACCGGGCGCCGTCGCGCGGAGCCCTCCGCCACGGCGCGGATGGAGGCCGCGCTCGAGCATTTGGACGGTCTGCTGACCGCCATGGGCGCGAATTTGGGCCTGCGCCATGCGCGCAAGCATCTCTCCGCCTATGCCGAGCAGGCGGAGGGAGACGCCGAGGCGCGCGCCGGTCTCCGACGGGCGATGCTCGCCTCTTCCTCGGCCGAGGAGGTTCGCGGGCTTCTTCGCCTTTTGTTCTCGCTCGAGCCGGCGCGAGGGGAGCCGGCTCCGGCATATTGCTGACGCGTATGTCCCGTACAGGATCGGCGCGCGCTCCGCGCCAGAGGAGTTCCGAGGTGTCGAGATGACCGCCGAATCCAACCCGCACCGGCGCAAGAACGCGCTCACGACGCCCGTCGGCGCGCGGCTGCGCGTGATCGCCGAAAATAATCGCGCCTGCATTCTCGAAGCTTTGCCCAATGTGATCCTGGCGATCCGGCCGGATGGGGTGATCGTCGACGCCAACGCCGCGGCGGAGTCGTTCTTCGAGATCGGCAAGCCGATCCTCATCGGCCAGGAGCTGAGCCGTCTCGTGCCCTTCGGCTCGCCCTTGATCGCCCTTATCGAGCAGGTGCGCGAGCGCGGCTCTGCGATCAATGAATATCGCATCGACCTCGGCCGGCCCGGAGCGGAGGGCGAAAGACGCGTCGATGTGCATTGCGCGCCGCTGCCGGACAGCGACGGCGGCGTTCTCGTGGTGCTGCAAGAGCGCACAATTGCCGATAAAATAGACAGGCAGCTGACCCATAGGGGGGCGGCGCGCACGGTTTCTGGGCTCGCGGCGATGCTCGCGCATGAGATCAAGAACCCGCTGTCGGGCATTCGCGGCGCCGCGCAACTGCTGGAAAGCTCTGTGGGAGACGCCGATCGGGCGCTGACGCGGCTGATCTGCGAGGAGACCGACCGCATCGTCCGCCTCGTCGACCGCATGGAGGTGTTCTCCGACTCGCGGCCGCCGGAGCGCGAGAAGGTCAATATTCACGTGGTGCTGGACCATGTGAAGCGCGTCGCCCGCAGCGGCTTCGCCCGCCACATTCGCTTCATCGAGAATTACGACCCGTCGCTGCCGCCGGTCGCCGCCAATCGCGACCAGCTGGTCCAGGTCTTTCTCAATCTGGTCAAGAATGCGGCGGAGGCGATCGGCGACTCCATAGACGGCGAGATCGAGCTTTCCACCGCCTTCCGCCCGGGGGTCAGCCTGCGCACCGCCGGCGACAAGCGCCCGGTGGGGCTGCCGCTGGAGTTCTGCGTGCGCGACAATGGCCGCGGCGTGCCCGAGGACATAGCCGCACATTTGTTCGATCCCTTCATCACCACGAAGACTTCTGGAACTGGCCTCGGACTTGCACTGGTGGCTAAGATCGTCAATGACCACGGCGGCATCGTCGAATGCGAATCTCACCCGAGGCGTACTACTTTCCGTATTTTGATGCCGATGTATCGCAACAAGGAGGAGGAGAAGCGAGCGGACGAGCGACGAGCCAGACGACAACATTCTGCCGCCGAGGGAACAGAGCCTGCGCCGAGAGAGCGCCGCTCGTGAGAACGATCTGCTGGAGAAAAATCCGATGACCCACGGCGAGATTCTGGTCGCCGACGACGACGCCGCGATCAGAACTGTGGTGGCGCAGGCGCTCTCACGCGCCGGCTATGAGGTGCGCACCACCGGAACGGCCGCGACCTTGTGGCGCTGGGTGCAATCGGGCGAGGGCGATCTCGTCGTCACCGATGTGGTGATGCCGGACGAAAACGCTTTCGAGCTGCTGCCGCGCATAAAGAAGCTGCGCCCCGATCTGCCCATCATCGTGATGAGCGCGCAGAACACTTTCATGACCGCGATCCGCGCCTCCGAGCGCGGCGCTTATGATTATCTGCCCAAGCCCTTCGATCTGAAGGAGCTGGTCGGCATCGTCGGCCGCGCCATGGCCGAGCCGCGCAAGAAGAACGAGATCGACGGCCCGGACGATATGGAGGGCATGCCCCTCGTCGGCCGCTCGCAGGCGATGCAGGAGATTTATCGCTCGCTGGCGCGGCTGATGCAGACCGATCTCACCGTCATGATCAACGGCGAGTCTGGCACCGGCAAGGAGCTGGTCGCCCGCGCGCTGCACGACTATGGCAAGCGCAAGAAAGGTCCCTTCGTCGCCATCAACATGGCCGCCATCCCGCGCGACCTCATCGAGAGCGAGCTGTTCGGCCATGAGAAGGGCTCCTTCACCGGCGCCAATCAGCGCTCTATCGGCCGTTTCGAGCAGGCCGAAGGGGGAACGCTGTTCCTGGACGAGATCGGCGACATGCCGATGGAGGCGCAGACGCGGCTTTTGCGCGTGCTGCAGCAGGGCGAATATACGACCGTCGGCGGCCGCACGCCGATCAAGACCAATGTCCGCATCATCGCCGCCACCAATAAGGATCTGCGCGCGCTGATTCAGCAGGGCCTGTTCCGCGAGGACCTCTATTTCCGCCTCAACGTCGTGCCGCTGCGCCTGCCGCCGCTACGCGAGCGCTCGGAGGATATCGCCGACCTCGTCCATCACTTCTTCAAGGTGGCGGCGAGCGAGGGCCTTCCGCAGAAATACATCGAGCAGGCGGCGCTCGACCGCATGAAGCGCTATCGCTGGCCGGGCAACATCCGCGAGCTGGAGAATCTCATTCGCCGACTCGCCGCCCTGCATCCGCAGGAGGTCATCACCGAGGCGGTGGTAGAGCTCGAGCTCGAGCACGAGATGCGTCAGGCCTCGCCCGGCGATCGGCTGCAGCCGGCGACGTCCATTCTGGCGGATATGCCCTCCGATAAGGATTTGACGCTCTCCACCTCGGTCGAGCAGCATCTCGCCAAGCTGTTCCGCGACCACGGCGATCGCCTGCCGCCGCCGGGCCTCTATCACCGCGTGATTCGCGAGATAGAGGTGCCGCTGATCTCCGCCGCGCTCGCCGCGACGCGGGGCAATCAGATCAAGGCGGCGGAGCTTCTGGGCCTCAACCGCAACACGCTGCGCAAGAAGGTCAACGACCTCGACATCCGCCTGATGCGCTCGCCTCGGTAGGATCGTGCTTGAGGAGCTTCGCACATGACTCGGTTGCTGGAACAGGCTTTCGAAACCATTCGGAAGCTGCCCGACCCGGTGCAGGATGATCTCGCGCGACTTCTCCTCGAGATCGCCGACGGCGAGACGCAATGCGTCGCGCTGACGTCGGACGAAGAGAGCGATTTGGCGGAGGCGCTGGCGGAGGTCGAGCGTGGAGAATTCGCCGCCGACGAGACGATCCGCGCCATTTGGGCCAAATATGAGTGATGCGGCTCCGCTATACTGCTCGGGCGGCGCAGCAGATCGACGCTGCGCTCGCTGAAAGAGTTCTGCTACACAGAGAGTAATGATCTGGGTCGGAGAAGGCCATGGAGGCGATTGAGTTACATGATGCACTTTTAAAAAAAATCGAAATCGACATTATGTCGTCGACTGTTGTTATTTATATTGAATACTACCATGATGCTATAAATAATAGCAGGATTCCAGCAAGAATAACACTTGGCGGAGTAAGTTCGATCACCGGTTTGCTAAATCTGTATAGCATAAATAAAAACTCATGGGCTGGAAATATTAATTATTTTGCGCAAGCGAGTAGCGATTCTCCTTTTTATTTATATCTTGTAGAAGGATGCATCGCTATTTGCGCAGAATCTGTCGATCTTGTCCAAGAAAAATAATGCTACACCGCGCCTTTAATCTGTTGTCGGCCTAGCGATGCCAGGACCTTTCCTTATGGGAAGAGCTATGCGGTGACCCAGTAATTGCTGTCACGAGAACTCCGCCACAACATGCAACGCCTCTGCGTCACGCTACCCCTCGTCGACGATCGGGGACGAGACCGATTCACGACGACGAGGCAAGGCGGAGTGAGCGCCGGGCCAGATTGCTTCGCCCCTTATCACGACCTATACAGGCGCATGTCCATGGCGGGAGACATTCAGGCGCCCGAGCCGCCAGCCGCGCCCAGGAAGCGATCCTGGCGGCTGTGGTTCGGGCCGATCGCGGTGGTCGCCGCCGTCGCCTGCGCGCTCGCCACCTTCTTCGTCATGGCCGAGCTAGCGCCGGTGGCGCCGACCAGCGACGTCGTCTATCCGCTCTTCTTCGCCGACGCCGTCGCGCTGGTTCTTCTGGTCGCTCTGGTGCTCGTCAAGGCGGGCACGCTCATCGGCTCCTGGCGGCGCGGCGCCGCGGCGGCGGGGCTGCATATTCGCATCCTCGCCTTCTTTTCCGCCTTGGCGCTGACGCCGGCGATCACTCTCGCCATCGTCGGCTCGGTGACGCTCGAGCGCGCGCTGAACCCGCAATTCCTCGCCATGGTGAAGACGTCTGTTCACAGCACGGCGGAGGCGGCGCGCGTGTTCCGCGAGACGCAATGCCGCTCGCTGCTGCAGGAAGCGCAGCTCTCCGCCTCGGATCTCGATCGCGCCCGCGCCATGTTCAACGCCGATCGCGGCCTGTTCCATGAATTCTTCGTCTCGCGGGCACGCTTCCTCGGCTTTTCCGTGGCGGCGATCGTCAAGACCGACGGGCAGATATTGGAGCGCGTCGATGTGACGGCCGACGGCTCGGCCATCGTCATCGCACCGCCGGCCTCGGATTTCGAGGATGCGCGCAAGGGCGAGCCGCTCTGCCTCGTCATCGACGATGGGCTCACCTTCGTCGCGCTGCGGCCGCTGTCGAGCTTTCCGGACACATTCCTCTATGTGACGCGTCCGGTCGATCCTTTCGGCGTGCAATTCCCCGAGCAGGCGGCGAGCCTCATCGCCACCTATGACGCTTTCGAGACCTATCGCGGCGCGGTGAAGAGGGCCTTCACCGTCATGTATGCGCTGCTCGCCACCATAATGCTGCTGTCGGCGGTATGGGTCGGGCTCGATTTCGTCGATCGGCTGGTCGCGCCGATTCGCGCGCTCATCGCCGCCACCGATCAGGTCTCCGCCGGCAATCTCGACGTGCGCGTCGATGTCGAACGCTCGCATGGCGATCTCGCGCGGCTCGGCTCCGTCTTCAACAATATGACCAGCGAGATCGAGCAGCAGCAGAGCCGCCTGCTCGCCGCCAATCACCAGAATGAGGAGCGCCGTCTCTTCACCGAGGCGGTGCTCTCCGGCGTGCCGGCCGCCGTCATCGGCGTCGATGCGGAAGGGCGGATCAATGTGCTGAACCGCTCGGCCGAGGAGCTTCTCGTCGGCGGGGCGGGGCAGGGCGTGGCCGGTAAAGACGGCGCGGCGGCGGCGATCGGCGCGCGGGCGGCCGAGGCGCTTCCCGAAATCGCGCCCATTCTAGCCGATGCGGTCGAAGCGTTTCCGCGCGCCATTCAGACGCAGATCAACATAAGGCGCGGCGTCAAGGAGCTGACGCTCGCCGTCCGCGTCACCTCGGCGAGCACGCAAAAGGGCGGCGCGCATTTCGTCGTCACGCTGGACGACATCACCGATCTCGTCACCGCTCAGCGCACCTCCGCCTGGGCCGATGTGGCGCGGCGAATCGCCCATGAGATCAAAAATCCGCTGACGCCGATCCAGCTCTCGGCCGAGCGGCTGAAACGCAAATACGGCAAGCACATCACCTTCGAGCGCGACGTCTTCGACCAATGCACCGACACGATCGTGCGCCAGGTCGACGACATCAAGCGCATGGTCGACGAATTCGCCTCCTTCGCCCGCATGCCCAAGGCGCGGCCGGTGCGCGACGATCTCTGCGACTGCATGCGCCAGGCCTTTTTTCTGACGCGCGTCGCGCATAACGACGTCGAGATGACGCTCAATCTGCCGGAGGCGCCGGTCTTCGCGGTCTTCGATCGAAGGCTGCTGTCGCAGGCGCTCACCAACATAGTGAAAAACGCCGCCGAGGGCATAGACGCGCGCGAGGACGCCGCCCCGCTCGCCGCCAAGCGCATCGACATCAGCCTCGGCGTGCGCGACCGCATGGCCGAGATCGACGTCATCGACAATGGCAAGGGTTTCCCCGCCTTCAACCGGCAGCGGCTGCTCGAGCCTTATATGACGACGCGCGCCGAGGGCACGGGGCTCGGCCTGCCTATTGTCGCCAAGATCATCGAGGACCATGGCGGCCGACTCGAATTGCTCGACGCCCCCTCCGGGACGGGCGCCTGCGTGCGCCTGCTGATTCCGCTCGCCGAGACGGCGGCCGAGGAAACGCAGGCGCAGGCGCGGATTTCGTGAATGGTGAGGAACATGGTCAGCGACATTCTCATCGTCGACGATGAAGAAGACATCAGAGAGCTGGTCGCCGGCATTCTCGGCGACGAGGGCCATGGCGTGCGCACCGCCAAGGACGCCGACGGCGCGCTGGCCGCGATCGAGCAGCGCCGCCCACATCTCGTTTTCCTCGATATTTGGCTGCAGGGTTCGCGCCTCGACGGCATGCAGGTGCTGGAGATCGTCCAGAAGCAGCACAAGGACCTGCCGGTGGTGATGATCTCCGGCCACGGCAATATCGAGACTGCGGTCAGCGCCATAAAGCTCGGAGCCTATGACTTCATAGAAAAGCCCTTCAAGGCGGACCGTCTCGTGCTCGTCGCCGAGCGCGCTCTCGAGGCCTCGCATCTGCGCCGCGAGATCAGCGCGCTGCGCCAGCGCGCCGGCGCCTCGGATCGCATCGTTGGCAGTTCCTTCCCCGCGCATCAGCTGCAGCAGGTGATCGCGCGCGTCGCGCCGGTCAATTCGCGCGTGCTCATCACCGGCCAGCCCGGCTCGGGGAAGGAGCTCGCGGCGCGCTGCATCCATGCGGCCTCGCAACGCGCCGTCGGTCCCTTCGTCGTCATCAATGCGGCGACGATCACGCCGGAGAATATGGAAATAGAGCTGTTCGGCAGCGAGGGCGGCGAGGGCGCGCGCAAGATCGGCGCGCTGGAGGAGGCCCATGGCGGCACGCTCTTCCTCGACGAGATCGCCGACATGCCGAAGGACACCCAGTCGAAAATCCTGCGCGTCCTCGTCGAGCAGAATTTTCAGCGCGTCGGCGGAACGGCGCGCGTCGAGGTCGATGTGCGGATCATCTCCTCATCGGCGCGCGATCTCGCCTCGGCGATAGAGGAGGGCGCTCTGCGCGAGGATCTCTTCCATCGCCTGTCCGTGGTGCCGATTCGCATCCCCTCGCTCGCCGAGCGGCGCGAGGATATCCCAGAACTCATCGAATATTTCATGGAGCAGGTCTCGGCGACCTCCGGCATGCCGCGCCGCAAAATCAGCGAGGATGCGCTCGCCGTGATGCAATTGCACGATTGGCCGGGCAATATCCGCCAGCTGCGCAACAATGTGGAGCGGCTGATGATTCTGACCGCCGGCGACGCCACGGCGGAGATTTCCGCCGAAATGCTGCCGTCCGAGATCGGCCAGCTCGTCCCCGCGACTCCGGCCGGCGTGCGCGGCGAGAAGCTGATGAGCCTGCCGCTGCGCGAGGCGCGCGAAGTGTTCGAGAGAGAATATCTGATCGCCCAGCTCAATCGCTTCAGCAACAATATTTCGCGAACCGCGGAATTCATTGGAATGGAGCGATCGGCGCTCCATCGCAAGCTGAAGTCGCTCGCCATCGAGTGAGCGACAAATCTCGCCGATACAAGATCTTGCGAAAATTTCCTATTGGCTCTGCGACGGTTTGGCTCTAGTTGATGCGTTTCGTCTCGTCGTAAACTCGTCGAAACAGCGGGTTACAGAACCGTAAGTGGAGGCCTTTCGCCGCATGAAGGAGTTGCGTCTTGCGCATTGCGCCGACGCGGGCTCTAATGTGCGGTCGGATGGCTATGGACCGATAAGAGCGACGCAAATCGCCCCGATAACGAAAAACAGAACAGGATAGCCGATGTCCTCCGAACGCGCGCAGAATCTGCAAGATACGTTTTTGAATTACGTGAGGAAGAACAAAGTCCCGCTCACGATTTTTCTGGTCAATGGCGTCAAATTGCAGGGCATCGTGACCTGGTTCGACAATTTCTGCCTCTTGCTGCGCCGCGATGGGCACTCGCAGCTCGTTTATAAGCATGCGATCTCGACGATCATGCCCGGCCATCCGATCCATATGTTCGAGCCGGGCGAAGAGGGCGCGGAGCCCGCGCCGGAGCAACGTCACCGCTGAGCGGGATTTCGGAAGATCGGCCCTGGTTTTCCGTTGAAGTTCCCGCAAATACAACAGACGCTGGCAAGGCGCGCGGCAATCCGCCGACGCGCTCCGCTCAGCGGGCCGAGGTCGGGTTGAGCGAAAAAACATCAGCGTCCGAGGACCGGACGGCGGACATGTCCACGAAAGCGCTCGTGGTGGGTCCTTATCCCACGCGGGCGCGGCCCTCGGAGAGCAGCGCGGGGCAGGGGGCGGAGCGCGACCCGGTCTCGAGGCTCGCGGAGGCTGTCGGCCTGGCGGAGGCGATCGAGCTCGACATTGTCGGCGAAATCGCCGTTTCCCTGCACGACGTCCGGCCCGCGACCTATCTCGGCAAGGGCAAGGTCGAGGAGATCGCCGAGACGGTGAAAGCGACCGAGGCGGAGCTGGTGACGATGGACTGCCAGCTCTCGCCCGTTCAGCAGCGCAATCTCGAGAAAGCTTGGGGCGCCAAGGTCATCGACCGCACCGGGCTGATCCTCGAGATTTTCGGCCGCCGCGCCCGCACGAAGGAGGGCTCGCTGCAGGTCGAGCTCGCCCATCTCGCCTATCAGAAATCGCGGCTCGTGCGCAGCTGGACCCATCTCGAGCGCCAGCGCGGCGGCTTCGGCTTTCTCGGCGGCCCCGGCGAGACACAGATCGAGACCGACCGCCGCCTGATCGAGGAGCGCATGGCGCGCATCGAGCGCGATCTCGATCAGGTCAAGCGCACGCGCGGCCTCCATCGCAAGAAGCGGCGCGAGGTTCCCTATCCGGTCGTCGCTCTGGTCGGCTACACCAACGCCGGCAAATCGACACTGTTCAACCGCCTGACCAAGGCCGGCGTGCTGGCCGAGGACATGCTGTTCGCGACGCTCGATCCGACGCTTCGCCAGATTCGTCTGCCGCACGGCGCGAAGGTGCTGCTCTCCGACACGGTCGGCTTCATCTCCGATCTGCCGACCATGCTGATCTCCGCCTTCCGCGCGACGCTGGAGGAAGTGACGCTCGCCGATGTGATCCTGCATGTGCGCGACGTCTCGCATCCCGATTGGGAGGCGCAGGCCGCCGACGTCGAATCCATTCTCGGTGAGCTCGGACTTTCCGGTGAGGCGGGAACGCGCATTCTCGAAGTCTGGAACAAGATCGACGCGCTGGACGACGACATCGTCGCCGCGATGAAGATCGCCGCGCGTGGGAAGAAGATCGTCGATCGGCCGTCTCTCGTCTCGGCGCTGACCGGGGAAGGGCTCGACGCCCTGCTCGGCCGCATAGAGACGCGGCTCGCCGAGGGACGCATTCAGCTCGAGGTCGAGCTCGACCCCGCCGACGGCGCCGGCATTGCGTGGCTGCACGCCCATACGGAGGTTCTGGATCGCCAGACGCTGGCCGATGGCCGCGCGCGCCTCATCGTGCGCGTCGCGCCGGAGCGATTCGACGGGGTGACGCGCCGCTATCCGCAGGCGGAAGTGCGCGCTCGCGCGTCATCCAAGCGGCGCGCGCGCTAATTCCCTCTCGGCGCGCCTCGAGTCCCGAGGCGCTCGAACATGCGGATCGAGCCATGGATCGAATTTATCTGATCGTCGCTATTCTCTCCGAGGTGGTCGGCACCTCCGCGCTCAAGGCGAGCGAGGCTTTTTCCAAGCCGCTGCCGTCGGTCATCGTCGTCATCGGCTATGGCGTGTCCTTTTTTCTGCTGTCGCTCGCGCTGCGCAGCATTCCGGTCGCCGTCGCCTATGCGATATGGTCCGGGGTCGGTCAGGCGCTGATCGCCGTCGTCGCGTGGTTCGCTTTCCATCAGAGGCTCAACGCCGGCGAGATGGCCGGCATGGGCCTCATCATCGCTGGCGTCGTCGTGCTGAGCCTTTTTTCGCAGACCGCTCATTGAGGATGTTTCGATGCCGCTCACCTTGCTCATCGGCAATAAGGGCTATTCGTCCTGGTCGCTGCGCGCCTGGCTGCTGCTGAAGCAGCTCGGAATCGACTTCGACGAGATATTGGTTCCGCTCTATCAGCCAGAATCCAAGGCAAAGCTCCTCGCCTTCTCGCCCGCGGGCAAGGTTCCCGCGCTGCGCGCCGACGATATTCTGGTTTGGGAATCACTCGCCATCGTCGAATTCATCGCCGCGCGCTTTCCCGATCTCCCGGTATGGCCGCACGATCCGGCGGCGCGGGCTCTGGCGCGCTCGCTCTCGGCGGAAATGCATTCCGGCTTCACGGCGTTGCGCGGCGAATATCCCACCAATTTCCGTCGCTCGCCGCGCTCCATTGCAGCGCCGAGCGCGGCGGCGGCCGCCGATATCGCCCGCATAGACGCCGCCTGGCGCGATGCGCGCGCGCGCTTCGGCGGGCAGGGGCCGTTTCTCTTCGGCGAATTCTCGGCCGCTGACGCCATGTTCGCGCCGGTCGTTTGCCGATTCTCGACCTATAGGCTCGACGTCTCGCCGCAAGCGCAGGATTATATGCGCGCGATCGAGGCGCTGCCGGCCTATCGGGAATGGGTGGAGAGCGGCCGCGCCGAGCCCTGGGTCCTCGAGAAATTCGAGAAGTAATCTCGCGCGGGAAGCGCAGATAGAACGCCCGCTGTCAGGAGCGGGCGATCACTCGCGCTCCGCAGCTTTGGCGGCCTGCCATAACGCTTCCATCTCGTCGAGCGTCGATTGTTTCGGGCTCTTGCCCTGTTCGGCGAGCGCGCGCTCGATGAAACCGAAACGCCGCTCGAATTTTGCGTTGGCGCCGCGCAACGCCTGCTCCGGATCGGCGCCGACATGGCGAGCGAGATTGGCGACGGCGAAGAGAAGATCGCCGATCTCCTCCACGACGGCGGGCGCGTGAGGCGCGCCATCGATGCCCAGCTCCGCTTCCACCTCCCGCGTCTCCTCGCGGATCTTCTCCAGCACGAGACGCGCGTCGGCCCAGTCGAAGCCGACCCTGCCGGCCTTTTCCTGAAGCTTCACCGCGCGCGTCAGAGCGGGCAGGGCAGGCGGAACACCATTGAGCAGGCCGGCGGGCTCTTCTATGCCGCGACGCTCGGCGCGGGCCTTCTTCTCCTGCGCTTTGATCTCGGCCCATTGGACGGCGACATCCTCAGGCGAGGCCGCGGATTTGTCACCGAACACATGCGGATGGCGGCGGATGAGCTTGTCCGAGATCGCCTCGGCCACATCGGCGAAGGCGAAAGCGCCGCCCTCCTCGGCCAGACGGGCGTGAAAGACCACCTGCAGCAGCAGATCGCCGAGCTCGTCGCGAAGATCGCCGAGATCGCCCCGCTCGATCGCGTCGACGACCTCATAGGCCTCCTCGAGTGTATAGGGAGCGATGCTGGCGAAGTCCTGCTCGAGGTCCCAGGGGCAGCCGGTTCCGGGGGTGCGCAGGGCCGCCATTATGCCGAGGAGGCGCGTGATCGCGTCCTGCGTCATCTACAGGCCTCTAAGAGGCGGAACGAGCATTGAAAAGCGCGAGCGGCGCGTTGTTTTGACGCAGCGGCGCGTGGCAAAAAAAGCGAGGAATCCGAGACGCTTTGCTCTAACATGAGTGCCGGATCTCGACTGCGCCCTTGGTCTACCGCCCTCCGCAGTCGATCCGAGGGTCCGGGGCCATAGTACGCCTTGCAACCGACAGCGCCTCGGACCCGACTTGCGCATCCGAGGTGAGATCGTCGTCGCCTTTCGGCGTGCAGCCGCAAGCCGGGAACGACTTGCGGCCCACTGTTTTTCAGCGCCTCAGTCGAGCGTGATCGACAGAGCTTCGCGACCCTTCGCCGTGTCGACGACCTGCATCGTCACAGGCTGGCCTTCGGCGAGATGAGTGACGCCGGAGGGACCGAGGATCGAGATATGGACGAAGACGTCCTTCCCGCCATCATTCGACTGCACGAAGCCGAAGCCCTTGGTCTCGTCGAACCATTTGACCTTGCCGGAGACCGGCACAGCCGTCGACGGATCAGGAGCCTGACGACGCGGCGGCCGATCGAAGCCGCCGCTGCCGCCGCCGCTGCTGCTTCGCGGACGCTCTGCGGTCGCAGTCGAAAGATCGACCTCGAGCACGCGAGTGACCTGCTGGCCCTTGACCGAGCTCGACACCTGCACCTTCAGCTTCGCTCCGGGCGGCAGGGCGTCATAGCCCGCAGCCTGAACGGCGCCGATATGCAGGAACGCGTCGCCCGTGCCATTGCCGAGCTCCACGAAGCCGAAGCCTTTTTCGGGCTTGAACCATTTGACGACCGCGTCGATCGCGGGCTCGTTCGAGGACGGGGGCGGCGCATCGCCAAATCCACCACCTCCGCCGAAAGGCGACCTCGGCGGCCGGCTGGGCCGCGGGCTGTCGTAGCCGTATGGGGGGTCGTCGTCGAACCCACGTTTTCTGGGTCCCCGGAAGTCTCGACCTTTGCTGCTCATGTCTTGGTACTCGTCTCCGCCAACCGCCAAAAGACCGCTATAGCCACATGCACGGCCTCTCGCCGGGCGCAAAAGCGCCGACGACGCACGCGTCCGCCGGCGTCTCGCGGAGAGCCGGTTTTGGTGCGTTCGTAAGTGTGCCAGTTGAATGCCATATAGTCCCGCGCAATCGCCTTTTTACCAGGAAGCGGCCCAGTCTGGCTAGATGAATTCGCCAGCGTTTTCGAAAAAACCCGAGGCCGCCGCTCACCATGCGACGAATCACAGGGTGAGAACACGCAGATCGAAGCGTGGAAAAGTGGCGCGAGCGCGGCAAGAACGCCGCGCATCCGCACTCGGCGCACAACAGCGGCGCGGGGCCTCGAAGGCGAGGGGCCGGACGCTCGACGCGCAATGGACTGAAATCACGGAAGATCGGAAAAATGAAAATCGCATAATCGATATTATGGAACCTAAAATCCATTCGCCTTGGGGCAGGAAATGGCTCCGGTCGGCGATGGCGATCGGACGGCGCGCAGATTAGCACGCGCATATCAGCGCGCGCTGGGTCGCTCGGTTCATGGATAATGCGGCTGTTTCGGACGCGTGGCTCAGGCCAGATCGATCCGCATTCCGTCGAAGGCCGGCGTCACATTCTCCGGCAGAGTCGCGGCCAGCGCGTCATAGTCGAGATCGACATGCAGATCGGTCAGAATCGCGCGACGCGGCTTGAAATGGGCGACCCATTCCAGCGCCTCGCCGACCGAGAGATGCGTGCCATGGCGCTTCTGGCGCAGCGCGTCGATGATCCAGACGTCGAGCCCCTCGAGATGGCGGAAGCTCTCTTTGGGCACGGAATTGAGGTCCGGCGTATAGGCCAGCCCGCCGATGCGAAAGCCGAGCGCGTCCATATCGCCATGGTCGAGCCGGAACGGCATGGCCTCGATGGTTCCGCCGGGACCTTCCACCGTCACCTCGCGGCCGAGATGAATGCGATGCTCGTCGAGCAGCGGCGGATAATAGCTGCCGGGCGGCGTCTCGAAGATATAGTCGAAGCGATCCGTCAGCATTCTGGCCGTCGGCTCGTCCAGATAGGCCGGAATGCGCCTTCCGCTCTCCAGCACCAGGCCGCGCACATCATCGACGCCATGTGTGTGATCGGCGTGCGGATGGGTGAAGAGTATCGCGTCGAGATGGTCGACCTTCGCGTCGATCAATTGCTCGCGCAGATCGGGCGAGGTGTCGATCAGCACATTGGTCCGCGCGTCGCCCTCGGTCCGCGTCGCCAATATCGAGCAGCGCCGGCGGCGATTCCGCGGATTGGCGGGATCGCAGGCGCCCCAGCCCTGGCCGACGCGCGGAACGCCGCCGGAGGAGCCGCAGCCCAATATGGTGACGGCGAGGCTCATTCGGCGGCTCGCCGTGTTTCGATTGGCGTCATTTTGGAGAAAAGCGCCAGCGCATTGGCTGTCGTCTGCGCGGCCATCTCCTCGAAGGAGACGCCTTTGGCCGCCGCGAGCGTGCGCGCCGTATCGGCGACATAGGCCGGCTCATTGCGCTTGCCGCGATGCGGCACGGGCGCCAGGAAAGGCGCGTCGGTCTCCACCAGGAGACGCTCCAGCGGCACGTCGCGCGCGATCTCGCGCAGCTCCCCGGAATTCTTGAACGTCACCACGCCGGAAAAGGAGATGTAGAGCCCGAGTTCCACAGCCGTCTCGGCCAGCGCGCGCGAGCTGGTGAAGCAATGGAGCAGGGCCTTGAAAGCCCCCTTCCCCATTTCCTCGCGCAGAATTTCGGCGCAATCGGCGTCGGCGTCGCGCGAGTGAATGACGAGCGGCAGCCCGCTCTCGCGCGCGGCTTCGATATGGGTGCGGAAGACGCGATGCGCCAGCTCGCGCGGGGCTTTGTCATAGTGGTAGTCGAGCCCCGCCTCACCCAGCCCCACGCATTTCTCATGGCGCGCCAGCGCGACGAGCTCGGCGACGCTCGCCTCGCGCTCCTCATGGGCGTGGTTGGGATGCGTGCCGACCGTGCAGAACACATCCTCGTAACGCTCGGCTATGGCGGCGATCGCAGCGAATTTCTCGACATGGGTCGAGATGGTGACGAAACGCGCCACCCCCTGCGCACGCGCGCGCGCCACGACCTCCTCCTGCTCGGGAGCGAAATCGGGGAAGTCGAGATGGCAATGTGTGTCGATCAGCATGGGCTCGGCCTGAACTCTCGGCGTGTCGGCGCCGAACCCTTAACGCGCCCGGCCGGGAATTGGAACGATTCTATTCGGAAGGGGATTTCGCCTCCCGCAGGCGGCGACGCAAATCTTCGACCAGCCGAGGGTCATTCTGCGCGCCAGCCAACACAGGCTCGAGTTTACAGAGCGACGGTGACATTCTGAGCCAAAAACGCAGCATCCTCCTCATCCACCAGCGCCGCGTCGAAGCGCGTCGTCGCGTCGATCGTCGTGCGCCTGATATTGCAACTGCGTAAATCCGCGCCCGAAAAATCGACGCCGCGCAAATCCTCCCCGGCAAGGTCGATCCCCGCCAGCGTCAGGCCGCGGAAATCGGCGAGTGGGTCGAGATCGCCGAGGCGCGCCATTTCGGCGAAGGACATCGGGCCGGCCGCTATGATCTTTTCGGCGCGCGCCGCGACCTCGGCGGTCAAAGTGAATTGCGAATGCGAAAGCGAATGCGGATCGGTCTGCACGACGGCGCCGAATGGCAGGGGACCGAAGAAACCAGATGGGCCGGAAGCCATTTTAGAAAAATCCTATTCGCTGTCGAGATCGATTCGCAGCAGCCTGTCGCCATGCTTGGTCAACAGCGCCGTCAGCAGCGCCTGCTTCTGCTTTTCCTGGCTCTTTGCGAACAGGCTGCAGGCGCCGAAATCCATCTCCGACACTTGCAGGCCGAGATCGACGCGCCCGCGCATTCGCGGCCGCTCGCCTTTCGCGACCTCGACGGAAGCGATGCGTCCGTCCACCTCGCCGCCATAGGCGACGGCGAAAATGTCGCCCTTCAGAAAGCCGCCGCCGGCGGCGGCGATAAGCCAGCTCTCGCCGCCCTCGGCGCGGCCGGCGGCGCTGATCAATTGCGGCGTCGGATCGGCGGCCGGCGTCGCAAAGGCCGGCTGCGTCATGCGGCCATTCTCGCAATTCACGAAAAGCTCCGCGCTGCGGTAGCCGAAAGTAATATGGCCCTTCTCGCTCGTCGCCCGCATCTCGCCGCGGAACGTCACCCGGCAGATGACGGAGAAGATGTCCTTGGCGTCCTCGCTCTCGGCGGCGCGCCCCTGGCCGAGCGCGACATAGCCCGATGCCGGCGCAAATTTGTCGATCGCCGGCCGCTGCGGGACGGGCGGCTCCGGCGTCTTCGTCATTTGCAGCGGCGATAGTTTCGCGAGCCGGCTGGAAGCGCGCTCGGCCCCCGGCAAATTCGCGCGAATGAGCGAGGCGGGGACGATATAGCCGACGCGCAGATCCTCGCCCTGCCCTTTGCCGCCGAAATCGACCTGAGTCAGAACGCCCATGAGATTGGGCGCATTGGGCGTGAACAGCGGCGAGCCGCTGGAGCCTTTCTCTGCGAAATAGGGATTGTCTCGCTCGGCAGTGAATTTGCGCCAGCTCTTCGAATTCGTCCGATCCTCGATCTCGCCTTCAATCAAATCATCGGTGTTTCGCGTCGGGAGATAGGCCAGCAATTCCGCTCTGCCGGCCTCGTAGCTCTCGAGCGCCAAGGGCAGACGCAGCGCTTCCTCGGGCGTGGCGTCGGCGCGCAGAAAGGCCAAATCGGGCGTTTGGCGGCGGCCGCCGGCGGTGCTGGCCAGCGTCGCGTGACGCGGGTCGCGATTTGCCCCGGGCAGGAAAGGAAACTCTATGTGCAAGCGCTCTTCGCCCGGCGCATGGGCGCGCGCATCCTCGACGACATGGGCGCAGGTGACGATGAGATCGCCTTCGATCAACGCGCCGCAGCCGACGAATGCTTTTCGCTCGTCGGCTGTGAAGATATAAATGAGCGCGGTTTCACGTTTAGGCATCGGCGAAAGGAATATTATGAGCGCGAACATCATAATCGAGGCCGGCGAAGGCCGGAAGATATATTTCGGCGGAGCGGAGGGGCCGGAAGGCCTCGAATCCGTGGGCGCGCTCGATCGCGCGGCGAAGGCCTCGGCCGATCAATTCGCCAAGGCCATGGGCTCGCTCTCCGTGCTGGTCGAGCATTTACGCAGCGCGGTCGAGGCGATTCCCGACAGGCCGCAGAAAGTCGAGATCGAGTTCGGCGCGTCGCTGACCGGCGACTGCGATCTCTGGGTCGTCTCCGGCGAGGGCAAGGCAGAATTCAAGGTCAAGCTCGCCTGGGAGAAGCCGAAGAAGGAGGCGTGACGCCGCCTCACGAGCATCCGGTGACGAGACCGTCGCTGCGTCCGGCCCGCAGTGAGCGCGAGACGCGCGTCACCAGCGGATCGAACTTCTTCTTTTGCGATGCGGGATATTCGATGGAGGCATTGTTCCATATCTCGCCTCTGCAGGAGAGCAGCGAGCGACGATAGAAAATGCGGTCGCCTTTCACACCCGAGACGACGACCCAATCCTTGCCTTTCTTGGCGTAGGTCACGGTCTCGCCCTCGCCGGGCGCGAGACGGTCGGCGAATTCCTGGTCCTTCTGAAAAGCGCGATAGCCGCCATAGATGGCGATCTCGGCCTGCTTGTCCGGCGAGGTGAAGACGCGGCCGTCGTCATTCTCCGGCGCCTCGCCCATGGTCCAGCCCTTGGGGACATCGGCCGTCGTGCCGAAGCGGGCGTTGCGATAGGCGAGCCAGGCTTCGGCGTGCAGAGGGCCAGCGCAGAGCAGGGCCGCGACGGTCGCCGTCATCAAAATGAGGCTCGCTCGCGACCGTTCCATTTGCGCCTCCCCGTCAGCTCTTGGCGCCTTGCGCCTCGCCCTCCTCCACATAGCGCGGAAAGACCGGAGCGGGCGCTGGCAGCGGCGCGCCGGGGCTCAGCGCATGCGCCTCGCCGGCATGGACGAAATCGCGCGCATCGGCGGGAACGGCGAGCAGATCGAGCAGGCCTGAGGCCGCGGCCGGAATGAAAGGCTGCAACGGAATGGCGAGCCGCCGCAGAGCCTCCGCCGTCACATAGAGGATCGTCTCCATGCGCTTGGGGTCGGTCTTCTTTTTGGCCCAGGGCTCCTCGCCGGCGAAATAGCGATTGGCGTCCCCGACGACGCGGAACAGCTCCGCCAGCGCCAGATGCGGCGCATAGGCGTCCATAGCCTCGCGCGCCTTGCCGAGAGCGGCGAAGGCGTCGGCGAGCAGCGCGCGGTCAGCCTCGGTCAACTCGCCCGGCGTAGGGACGGCGCCGCCGCAATTCTTGGCGATCATCGACAGCGAGCGCTGCGCCAGATTGCCGAGGTCATTGGCGAGATCGGCGTTGATGCGATTGACGATCGCCTCATGCGAATAATTGCCGTCCTGGCCGAAGGGCACCTCGCGCAGGAAGAAATAGCGCAGCTGATCGACGCCATAGCGCTGCGCGAGATCGATCGGATCGATGACATTGCCGACCGACTTCGACATTTTCTCGCCGCGGCTGAACAAAAAGCCGTGCACGACGATCTGCTTCGGCAGAGCCACGCCGGCCGACATCAGAAAGGCCGGCCAATAGATCGCGTGAAAGCGTGTGATGTCCTTGCCGATGACATGGGCGTTCGCCGGCCAGAAGCGGGCGCGCTCCCCCTCCCCGGTCAAAAAGCCGGTCGCGGTGATGTAATTGGTGAGCGCGTCAACCCACACATACATCACATGCGGCGAATTGGTCTCCGGCTTGGGCGGAACAGGAATGCCCCAGTCGAAAGTGGTGCGGCTGATCGAGAGATCGGTGAGGCCGCGCTTCACGAAGGAGACGATCTCGTTTCTGTATTTCTCCGGCGTGATGAAATCCGGATGCGCCTCATAGAGAGCGAGCAGTCTCTCCTGATAGGCCGAGAGCTTGAAGAACCAGCTCTCCTCCTCCACCCATTCGACCGGCGTGCCCGTCGGCGCGAGCTTCCTGCCCTCGATCTCGGTGATCTCGCCTTCGTCGTAATAGGCCTCGTCGCGCACCGAGTACCAGCCGGAATATTTGGCGAGATAGATATCGCCCGCCGCCTCCATGCGCTTCCAAATCTCGAGCGCCGCCTCCGCGTGGCGCGGCTGCGTCGTGCGCACGACATCGTCGGCGAGCGCGTTCAGCGTCTCGCCCATGGTCTGGAACTGGCCGGCGGTGCGATCGGCGAGCTGCTGCGGGGTCAGCCCCTCGCGCTCGGCGGTGCGTTGCATCTTCTGGCCGTGCTCGTCCATTCCGGTCACGAATAGCACGTCGAAGCCGTCGAGCCGCTTGAAGCGCGCGAAAGCGTCGGTCGCGATGCGTTCATACGCATGACCGATATGCGGGGCGCCATTCGCATAGGGAATGGCGGTGGTGATCATGAAGGTCGGACGTTCAGCCATGGGCCAAGGGTCTAGCGCGCTTTGCCGCGGCGGGGAAGCGGAAGGCGTGCGGCGCAGCAAAATTCCTGGCTAGATCATTCGCGCGAGCGCCGCGCGCCTTCCGCTTCCCCGCCGCGGCAAAGCGCGCTAGACCCTTGGCCCATGGCTGAACGTCCGACCTTC